>JAEWJG010000433.1 GCA_023386675.1 Actinomycetes bacterium | reverse complement strand
TGGCCCCGGGCCGGCGCGGCCCCCCGGGGGGGGGCGGCCCGCGGCGCGGATCAGAAGCTCAGCTGCCAGAGGTACTCCCGGCCGTCCGGCGGGAACCAGCGGACGACGAGGACCGTGTCGCGGGCGGGATGCGGACCGGTCACGCTGGCTCGGACCGACTCGCCCGGCGCCACCGAGATCGGCGCGCTCACGCGGAGGCGCGAGCCGCCAGCCACGCTGACCGTCACGCCGCGCAGCGTCTCCCGGCCCACATTGATGAGCCGGTAGTGCGGCGCGCCCGTGCGGTCGATGCGCCAGGGAACTGGGTAGGCGAGGCGCCGCGGTCGAGGGGCCGGAGAGGGACTGCGAAGGACGCGGAGACGGTTCATGCGAAGAAAGCTAACGAGGCCCTCCGACGCTCGAGGCCCCGGAACCGGGCTCGAACGCTGTTTCGGGGGATAACTCGGCGAAGTTTTTTCTGTGCACAGTTTTGACGCCGAGCGGAAACAGCCCCTGACCGGGTACTTCCTCAGCTGCCGTAATCGGTGTTGTAGAGCTCCAGCACGTCGTCGATCGGCCCGTCGAGCACCAGCTTGCCCTTGTCGAGGTACAGTCCTCGCTCGCAGAATCGCCGAAGGTCCTTCTCGTTGTGGGAGACGAAGAACAGCGTCCGGCCGCCGGCCAGCAGCTCCTCGATGCGCCGGTAGCACTTCTCGCGGAAGCCGCGGTCGCCGACCGCCAGCACCTCGTCCACGAGCAGCACCGGCTCCTCCAGCTGCGCGATGACGGAGAACGCGATGCGCACCTTCATGCCGCTGGAGAGGTGCTTGTACGGGGTGTCGACGAAGTCGCCGATCTCCGCGAAATCGATGATGGAGTCGAAGCGCCCGTCGATCTCCGCCTTCGACATGCCGTGCAGGCCGGCCGTGAGGTAGACGTTGTCGCGCACGGTCAGATCGTCGACGAAGCCGCCGGTGATCTCGATCAGCGGAGCGACGCCCTCGGTGACGCGGACGGACCCCTCATCGGGCAGCAGGACGCCCGCCACGAGCTTCAGCAGGGTCGACTTGCCCTGTCCGTTACGACCGACGACGCCGATCGCCTCGCCCGGCTGGACGTGGAAGGTGACGTCGCGCAGCGGCCAGAAGTCGTCGGGGCGCGTGCGGCGCTGACGCGACGAGAAGAGGTCCTTGAACGAGCGCCGCGCACCGCGGTTGCGGCGGAAGCGTACGCCGAGTCCGTCGACGGCGATGACCGGGGCCACTCAGATCTCCTTCAGGATGTCGCGCTCGAAGCGCCTGAACACCAGCCAGCCGATCCCCAGGAGCACCAGCGACATGGCCGCCGCGACGCCGACCAGGAACCAGTCGAGCTCCTCCGGGAAGAACGCCGCCCGGTACAGGCTGAAGATGCCGGTGAGCGGGTTGAACGCCGACCAGAAGTGCAGCGAGAACAGCACGTCGGTCGAGGCGCCGGGATGCGTCGCGACGTAGGCGGCGCAGTGCTTGGCCGCGACGCCGTCGCCGCACCCGCCGGGCAGGTCGCGGGCGCTGTAGATGATGGGGGAGGCATAGAACAGGAAACGCAGCGCGAGCTTCACCGCCCGCTCCAGGTCGCGGAAGAACACCACCAGCGGGGCGACGATGAGCCCGATCCCGACCGTCAGCACGGTCTGGATGAGGATGGCGAGCGGGAAGTACAGCACGTCGACGTTCAGCTTCGCCCCGGTGATGATCGCGAAGAACGCCAGCACCGGCAGCGACAGCAGGAACTCGATTCCCTTGGACGCCACGATCCGGTTCACCCAGATCGTCCGGGGGATCATGGTCGACCGGATGAGCTTCGCCTCGCGGATGTAGGCGCGGGTGCTGTCCGAAACGGCTCCGTTGAACCACATCCACGGCAGGAGGGCCGCGAGCAGGAACACGATGTAGGGGTTCTCGCCGACGTCGCGCTTGAAGATGACCGTGAAGACGAACCAGTAGATCGCGCTCATCACGAGCGGATCGAGGATCGACCACAGGTAGCCGAGGACGCTCGTCGAGTACCGGACGCGCAGGTCGCGCTTGGTCAGCAGCCAGAGGGAGTGCCGGTAGCGCGTGAAACGCGAGCGCTGCGCAGGGCGCACTTCAGTCGGGATGCTGGTCACGAGAACCCATCGTATTGATCGAAGCTGCGTGAGGGCTCACGCGGCGGCTTCGACTATACGAAAAGATTCGCGCGCTCCAGGTCCTCCTGGAAGTCGACCTCGACGGCGTACAGGTCGGAGATGTCGACCGGCTCGACCAGCATGCGGTCCTGCTCGATGGCGAGCTCGATGCCGCGCTCGAAGTAGTCCTGGTCGCCGACGCGCTGCAGCTGGCGCAGCAGGGTCGCCTTGTCGCCGGACGCGACGTAGTTGATGCCCACCGCCTCGCCGAGACCGCCCTTGACGGTCTTGGAGAGCTCCTGGATGTAGCCCTCCGGGCCGGTCGTGTACTTCACCTCTTCGTCGGCGACGGACGACGTGTTCACGGTGACGAAGGTCTGGTCGCGGGCGACCATCGCCGCGGCGCGGACGAGAACGGCCGGGTCGAAGACCACGTCGCCATTCATCCAGAGCACGCCGCCGTTGCCGGAGGCCTGCAGGGCGCGCATGAGGCTCTTGGAGGTGTTGGTCTGGTCGTACTGCTCGTTGTAGACGAACTGCGCGTCGGGGAACGCCTCGATGATGTGCTCGAGCTTGTAGCCGACGACGATGGTGACCTGGGCGTCCTTGCCGAAGGCGGCGTGGATGTTGTCGAACTGCTGCTGCATGATGGTGCGGCCGTCGCTCAGCTCGGTGAGCGGCTTCGGCAGGCTCCGGCCGAGTCGGCTTCCCATACCGGCCGCGAGAATCACTACCTGGGTCGTCACAATCGTCTCCTTGGTCGTCGCGTGTCCCGCACGGCCCCGGAGTTCATGCGTGCTTCACCCACGGTTTCCATGCTTCGTCGAGAATACCGGGGTCCCCTGTCCGGGGGCAGGGGTTGACCGATGTCGTTGTTGGGTCGTTATCAACCGCACAGGGTTTTCAAAGGGAGCAGACC
>JAEWJG010000429.1 GCA_023386675.1 Actinomycetes bacterium | reverse complement strand
GGCCCGGTCCCCGAGGGGACCGGGCCTTCTGCGTGAGGGCGGGAGGTCAGCGCGAGCCGAGCGACTCCCGTGCGACCTCCGTCAGCGACCGCCCCTTGGTCTCTGGAGCGAACGCCTGCGAGATGATCGCGCCCACCACGCACACGCCGGCCATGACGGCGATCGCGAAGGGGACGTTCCAGTTGAGGATCAGCGGGAACGCGAACGTGCCGACCGCCGCCCCGATCCGGCTGATCGAGCTGGCGAAGCCGACGCCGGTCGTGCGGATCGCGGTCGGGAACAGCTCCATCGGGTAGACGCCGCACAGCACGGACGCCACGCCGTAGGCGAACAGGTAGGCGAAGAAGCACACCACGATCACCGGAGCGGGAAGCATCGCCTCGAAGATGACGGTCACCAGCGCGATCGCCATGATCCAGAACGGGATGATCAGCAGCTTGCGCCGGCCGACGCGGTCGACCAGGAAGGTGCCGAGTGTGGCTCCGGCCACGACCACGATCGTGCCGAGCAGCGCCGTGAGGATCGCGTTCGAGAGTCCGAGTGCTTCGTAGACCGCGGTCTGGAAGAAGATGATCGCGAAGTACGGCAGCACCAGGCAGAGCCAGAAAATACACATTCACGGTCGCCCTCGACCACGTCCCAACCGATGAAGAGCAGGTCGCTCTCTTCGCCGCCGGGCTCGACGATGCGGCCATCGAGGTGGACAACGGAAACGGACTCCTCCATGTCGACCGCGGGGCCGCAAACCTTGACGCGGCCGTCGCAAGTGTCGTCCGCGATGTCAGTCGCGCGGGATTCCGCGTCGCGGACGTCCGATCAGCGCCTGTCCCTCGTTCTCAATAACCACCACACCGCTTCGAATAGCGCGATCGCGAGACCACCGACAGCGAGCGCATGGCTAGTTGTCTGCCAACCAGATACCAGACCCGGGGAACGCTCTGATGCAGACGAGTATCAGCCCCAAAGCAAACCCACCCCAACGGCGTCAGGGCGGCCGCAGCCACGCTTGCGGCACATCACGTTAGCAGCGCCGTCGGGATCGTAGGCGAAAGCGTTAGAGGCGAAGTCAGGAGCAGGCCGACAGGTTACCGAACTACCGGGGCCAGAGAATTGATACGGCCACTACCAGCACGATGGCGGCGAACGCGAAGCACACGAGGAGAACGTTCCTCGTTCTTGCCCGGGTGTCGCCGGTCAGCTCCGCATCTTTCCGAATCGCTAGTATGCGTCTCCAGGCCAGAACGGCCGCAGCGCCTAATACAACAATTGTTGTTAGAACCGTGACAAGTATGTTGCCGCTGCTCAATCTAACCTCGCTCCATCACAGGAATCCGACTCCTAGTTTGTAGCCCCTCGCCCCCGCTTCCAGCTGTACGTGCCGCGAATCTAGAGCCTCTTCCGTCGCCGCCGTTTGACAATCGCCTCCCAGATGAAGCCTCCGATCACAGCAGCGACAAAGAGAGCCCATACAACCCAAGCAACGACAGTGTGCGAGACAAGTGCCCAGCGAAGAATGAAGCCCTGGGTCACGAGCGCCGCGAAGTAAGTCGCTAATTGAACTAGCCCGCGTCTCGTCCTGCGCTTGCCCTCTGGAGTCCCAGGGTCGACGGTCACAACTAACCACCCAGGCCAAGTACACCGCCGCTGAGGCCACCCCCGAGCGAGCGTTGCCCGATCTCCTCGCAGGAATCTCCGTGCCCGCAACCCATGACGAGTCCTCGCCGCTTGCAGTCGACTTATCCCCGTTTCGATCGGGAGACCGCCGCGATCACACCGATCAATCCTGCAGCCACCGCAAGGCCGACTGGTAGCCAGAGCCACGGTATCGGATGGGTGACGGCTATAACGCTGATGAGTGCTGCGAAGGCGAAGCAGGAGACGATTAGCTCTACAAACGCAGGTGAGTTCCGCGTAATTCCGAGGCCACAGCCTAGAACGCCACCGACTTCCAGCCGCCGTACGCCGTTGTCCGTCGCTTCCCGCTCGGTGATCCGAACCGGCCCGAGGAGTGGTTCCGTGTGGTCACGTGGGCGCCGACGTCGGAAGCTCGCGAGCTCGTCGGATGGGCGCGCTCGCTCGACGCAGCTTGCGCCCTCGGCTGGGACCACTGCTGCGCCTTCCAGTCCTGGCGCTCGCACTTCGCCGCCCGACGCACCGACTCGACCACGATGAACCAGCTGAAGCCGCCCGCCGGTGAACTCGTCAAGTTCTGGCGCGAGCAGCAGTCGAAGCGGCCGCCCACCGACGTCGGAGCGCGAACCGCAGGGTCGCAGCCACGACCAGCACGACGGTGACCACGATCACCCATGGCAGGTACGGAGCCAGGCCATGCGCGGCCGACGTCCCGATGCACGCTCCCGCTCCGGCGCCGCTCGGGCTAACGTCGCAGTTCACCGTCGATTGAGACAGCGTGAACGCGCAGCACGCGACGACTACCGCGCCGATCAGCCACAGCTTCACCAGGTCCCCGCCGGTTGCGCCCCTTTTCGCCATGTCGCGAGCCTAGAGCCGAGCGGCAGTCATTCCACATCCCCTGTTGTGGGCGGGGTGTCGGGAATCGCGACACCCTGTGCGATCGAGGGATCGCGGGCCTAGGAAGGCAGTACCCCCAGTGGGACTCGAACCCACACTCGGGCGAGTTTAAGTCGCCTGCCTCTACCGATTGGGCTATGGGGGCCGGGCCCGCGGCGTACCGGCAGGCGGGCGTCTAGCGGTTGCGGTACGGCGACTTGATCATCTGGACGACGGCGGCGACGGCGATCCCGCCGCCGACGATGACGACGAGCCAGATGAAACCGATGAGCAGACCTTCCATGGCTCCAACGCTACACCGTCGGGACGGTTGCAACCGCGGCCGGACGGGCCGAGGGTGGAGGGCATGATCAGGATCGGATCCATCGTGTGGGGCGTCCGCGACGTCCCGCGCGCGCTCGCCTTCTGGACCGCCGCCCTCGGCTACCGGCCGCGCGACGAGCCGGACGTCGACTGGGCGCTGCTGCAACCCGCCGAGGGGAGGGGTGTGCAGCTCGCACTCAAGCTCGTCGGCAGCGAGGCGAACCCGAGCCCGCGGCACCACCTCGACCTGTACGCGTCCGACCAGGCGGCGGAGGTGGAGCGGCTGCTCGGGCTGGGCGCCTCGCGCGTCGACTGGGAGTACGAGGAGGGCGCCGACTACGTCGTCCTCGCCGACCCGGACGGCAACCGGTTCTGCGTCGTCGAAGCCGGCGAGAAGGCGGCGCAGCCGTAGAGCCGCGGGTTCTGCGAAAGCCTTCAGCGCATCCCGAGACGTTTCCCGAACTGCTGACGCACACTGGTCGCGACACCCTTTCTGGTGAGGTGTCCCCGGCCCGGCCGGCGACCGAGATCCCCCCGACGCGGTCGCCGACCGGGCCTTCTCGTTCCCGCGGTTAGGCTCGGAGGGTGACCACCCGGTGCCCCTGCCTCAGCGGCGAGACCTACGACGCGTGCTGCGGCCCCCTCCACGCCGGTGCGCCCGCGCCGACAGCCGAGCGACTGATGCGGTCGCGGTTCAGCGCCTTCCCCCTCGGGGACGCGGACTATCTGCTGCGCAGTTGGCATCCGTCCACGCGTCCCGCCGGACTCGACCTCGACCCGGGGCTGCGGTGGTACCGGCTCGACATCGAGCGCACCGAGCGGGGCGGACCCTTCGACGTGGATGGGGTGGTCGCGTTCACCGCGTTCTACAAGGGCGCCGAGCGGGGCAGCCAGCACGAGGTCTCCCGGTTCGTGCGCGACGGCGGCGACTGGTTCTACGTGGACGCGCTGCCGCAGTCCTGAACGCCCGCTACGGCGCGACGCGGTCCAGCGCGGGCACGACGTAGCGCTCCCACAGCCAGAAGGCGACGCTCGCCGCGGCGAAGCCCACCGCTACGCCGACGATCACGACGACGCCCACGCCGTGCTCGATGAGCGAGGCGACGGGCAGCAGCAGCGCGAACAGGACGGTGTACACGACCAGACTCAGGCCGCCCCACAGCCAGCGCGACCACCGGGCGATCGCGCGCCCGGCCAGCCCGCCGACCGGCAGCAGCGCGACGGCCGCCGACCCGATGCCGGCCAGGGCGAGGACGTTGACGAACTCGGCCAGGAACGCGGCGAACGGGTTCGTCGCCGCGGGCAGTATCCCGACGGCGAGCCAGGCGAGCACGCCGAGCGCGGCGACGGCCGACACCTGCAC
>JAEWJG010000418.1 GCA_023386675.1 Actinomycetes bacterium | reverse complement strand
TGCTGATCGGCCGGGAGGACCGGCTCGTCCCCGACCTCGACGCGGCCCTGCGTGCCGGCTGGGGCGAACAGATCCTTTCCTTCAGCTGAGCGCCCCCTAGACTCACCGGTATGGTGCTGCTGCCGCTGATCGTGTTCGCGCTGTTCGTGTTCGCGCTCGTCGACATCATCGTGCGCCGCCAGGACCAGGTGAAGCACCTGCCGAAGGTCGCCTGGGTGTTCATCGTCATCCTGCTGCCGCTCGTCGGCAGCATCCTGTGGTTCGCCGTCGGGCGCGAGTACGAGCCGTCGGCGCAGCGTCGGACGCTCCGGATGCCGCGCCCTGGCCGAGCGACGTCCGCGGCCGGCCCGGTGGAGTACGCCGCGCGCCGGGACACGGACGCGCTCAGCACCGAGGCGCAGCTCGCCGCACTGGAGCGCGAGATCGAGCAGGCCGAGCGCGACCAGCGCATCCGGGAGCTCGAGAAGGAGCTGCGCCGACGCGACGATGCGGGCGAGCCCGCCTAGTCGCGGCCCGGGGTGTGCGCGGCGACGAAGCGCAGCGCATCCTCGGCCATTCCGGGCGCGAGGTCGTGCCCGACGCCGGGGTATACCCGTTCGGTGAGCGTGGTGTGGCCGGGAAGGAACTCACGCATCCGGGCGATGTCGTCCACCGTGATCATGTCGTCCTTCGCGCCGTGCCCCCAGAACACCGGCGGTCGCAGCTCGGCGAGTTCCGCATCCCCGCTCTCCCCGTCGAGCGTCGTGAAGCCGCCCAGCGTCACCACGAACGCAAGACGCCGCGGGGCACGCCGCAAGGCCTGCAGCGCCGTCGCGCCGCCCTGGGACCAGCCGATCGCTCCGACCACCGCGTCTCCGAGGTTCTCGTCGATCCAGGCGAGTAGGCCGTCGGCGGCGGGCGCAGCCTCGGACGAGCTCGCGCCGCGCACGCCGTCGTCGGCTACGTGGAACCACGCGAACCGGTCGCCGAGCGGCAGCGGCGCCCGAAGGAGAACCGTCCGCCACGGAGCCGGCACGCGCTCGGCGACCCAGGCGAGGTCGTCGCGGTCGCCGTAGTGGCCGTGGAGGAAGAGCAGGACGGGATCGGACGGCATGGCCCCATTCAGCCCCGGCTGCCTGACAGTGCGCTCCGAGCGCGTCACGGCAGCCCGAGACCGCTCGTCTCCACAGGTGAGAAGGACGAATCGGGGACGGATGCCAAACCGCACATCACCGCACAGCGAGAACGACGCCTGGGTGCGGCTGCGCCACGCCGTCGCCGCCGAGTACATCGCCAAACTGCCGGAACTGCTGTCCCCCGACCGGTTCGCCCGGCTGGCCGGCCTGACGATCGCCGAGGTCCGGGCCGCCACCATGACCGGCGAGCTGATCGTCTCCCTGCGCGACGGCCATTACGGCATCGCGCCCGCCGACAACGTCGCGTTCCTGCTGCGCGAGCGTCTGCTGCGGCTCGTCCCCGAGCCCGCCCCAGCGCCGCGCGGACGCCCGCGGCCGGCACGCACCCTCGAGGTGAGCACGGCCGCCTACGAGCGGGTGTGGGAGGAGGCGGTGCGCGCCGGCATCTCGCCGGGCGAGGTGCTCGACCGGCTGCTCCTCGGCTCCTGATCCAGCGCGACCACCTGATTCAGCGCGACCACCTGATTCAGCGCGACGGCCCTCTGCGGTCGACCCACCACGCCCAGCCTGCGCCCCCGAGCAGCCCGGCGACGACGACGCTGCCGCAGATCGCCGTCGCGATCGCCGCCGCACCGCGGAGCGGCCCGGCGCACACTTCGATCAGGCCGATGCATCCGGTGATCACGGCAGCCACGCCGACCACCGATGCGACGATCGCACCGAGGGTGTCGGCTTCGAGGGCCGTCGTACGTGCGTCGTCGGGCACCGGGCGTTCGTCGATCGCGGGGAAGAGTTCGTTGGTCACGTCTAGTGAAGACGTCGCGAAAGCTGTGTCCATGACGCGAGTGCGTCAGGTTCCCCGGAACCGCGGAGCGACTTCGGTCACGCGGGCCTCGTCCTGATCCGCGCACTCCGCACGGAGCCGGCTGCGGGACTCGAACCCGCGACCGCTCGCTTACAAGGCGAGTGCTCTACCAACTGAGCTAAGCCGGCACGGCGGTCGCCCGCCGCCCCAATCCTACGGGGTCGGGGGCTCCCCTACTTGGCTGGGGTGGTGGTCGGCGTGGGCGTCGGCGTCCCGGTGGACGTGTACTGGTCGCCCTGCGCCTGGAGCACGAACGCCTTGAAGTCGTCCGCGTTGGTCAGCGAGCCGGTGTACGGCTTGCCGTTGACGAGCACGAGCAGCGCGTTCGTCATCTTCGGGACGTCGGAGTTCGGGATGGGGCCGCTGAGGGCACGGTCGCTGGCCGTTGTCACCCAGCTCTTGAAGCGGCCGTCGTCGATGCACGAGTCGATCTCGTCGGCCTTGCCCGCGCCGGACGCGGCGGCGCGCTGCTTCAGCGCGTCGTCGGTCAGGCCGGGGCCGCCCTCGGCGGGCTGCTTCTCGAAGAGGGAGGCGTTGAACTTCCAGAACGAGTTCGGGGAGTAGTTGGCCACGCAGGCAGCGGCGTTCGCCGCGCGCAACGAGTACTTGGTGCCCGCCGAGTGGCTGGTGTAGATGGCGACCGGGTGCATCTCGACCGTGACGGCGCCGTTCTTCACCAGCGGCTCCAGCTGCTCCAGGTTGGTGCGCTGGAAGTCGCCGCACAGCTTGCACAGGTAGTCCGCGTAGATGCGGATGTCGACCGTGCTGCCCTTCGGGTCGGGCGTGTTGGCGACGGGCTTCGCGTCGGCGGCGAGGGCGGTGGTGGTCTTGACCTTGAGACCGGACCCGACGACGACGCCGTCGCTGGCCATGTTCTTCGGGCCGGGGACGGTCGGGCGGATGGCCGACACCAGGACGACCGCGACGATCGCGAGCACCGCGATCACCGCGACCGTGATCCCTCCGCCGATGAACAGCCGGCGGCGGCGCTCCTTGCGTTGGTGGGAGGTGCGGAGCTGGCGCGCCTTCTCGCGCGCGGCGGCGCGGACGTCGCCTGGGCGGCTCTCGCCGGGGTTCGTCTCAGGGCTCATATCTTCCGGATGCTGCTCTCGGGGGTCGGACGGCCGCGCGGGGGGACGCGGCGGGTGGCGCACTCCGGCGCACACAACCGGGACAGCGTATTCCGGCTGTCTGGGAATCGACCAGACGGTCGCTGGACGCCCGCGGTCGGGAGCACCCCTTCCGATGTCATAATATGGCCACGTGGCATCGACGCCATCGGACGTCGACGCCACGCGTTCATCCATTCACAACGGATCGTCCGGCACGTACCTGCCGGTGAAGGAGACAGAAATAAAATGGCGACAGTCACCTATGACAAGGCGACCCGGCTCTACCCCGGGTCCAACCGCCCCGCGGTCGACGCCCTCGACCTCGAGATCGCAGACGGCGAGTTCCTCGTCCTGGTCGGCCCCTCGGGTTGCGGCAAGTCCACCTCGCTCCGCATGCTCGCGGGCCTGGAGGAGGTCAACGACGGCAACATCTTCATCGGCGAGCGCAACGTCACCGACGTGCCGCCGAAGGACCGCGACATCGCGATGGTGTTCCAGAACTACGCGCTGTACCCCCACATGACCGTCGCCGAGAACATGGGCTTCGCCCTGAAGATCGCAGGCGTCGGCAAGGAGGAGCGCGCCCAGCGCGTCCTCGAGGCGGCCAAGCTGCTCGACCTCGAGCCGTACCTCGGCCGCAAGCCGAAGGCGCTCTCCGGTGGTCAGCGTCAGCGCGTCGCCATGGGCCGCGCGATCGTCCGCTCCCCCCAGGTGTTCCTCATGGACGAGCCGCTGTCGAACCTCGACGCCAAGCTCCGCGTCCAGACCCGCACCCAGATCGCCTCGCTGACCCGCCGCCTCGGCGTCACGACGGTCTACGTCACGCACGACCAGACGGAGGCGCTGACCATGGGCGACCGCATCGCGGTCCTCAAGGACGGCGTGCTGCAGCAGGTCGGCACCCCGCGCGACCTGTACGCGCAGCCGAACAACGTGTTCGTCGCCGGCTTCATCGGCAGCCCGGCCATGAACCTGTTCACCGCGGACGTCACCGACGGCGGCATCAAGTTCGGCTCGGCCGTCGTGCCGGTCGAGCGCGACACCCTCGCCGGCGCCGGCCAGACGGTCACCATCGGCGTCCGTCCGGAGGACGTCGTCGTCTCCAACACCGAGGGCTCCGGCCTGAAGGTGACCGTCGACCTCGTCGAGGAGCTCGGCGCCGACGGGTACCTCTACGGCCACTCCGAGGTCGAGGGCAAGCGCACCGACATCGTCGGCCGCGTGGACGGCCGCGTTCACCCGAACGCGGGCGACACCGTCTACATCACGCCGAAGCCGGGCCACGTCCACGTCTTCCACTCGGAGACGGGCGAGCGCCTCGGCGGCGCGGTCGTCGACTAAAGTTCCAGGAGCGAATCCTCACTCTGCCGCAGTCCGGATCGGGCTGCGGCAGAGTGCTTTTCTACCGACCGGAGGAACCCCGTGGCCGGAACCGTCAACATCACCGCAGCGACCGTCGACCCGGCGCTCCTCGATCTTCCGTGGAGCATCCCGTTGGAGGACTGGTCGAACGAGCACATCGCGCTGCTTCCGAAGGGCATCAGCCGGCACCTCGTGCGCTTCGCGAACCTCTCGGGCTACGTCATCGCCATCAAGGAGACGACGGCCGAGATGGCGCAGCGCGAGTACGACATGCTGCGCACCCTGCAGCGGCTGGACGTGCCGTGCGTCGACCCGGTCGCCGTGATCAAGAACCGCACCGACGACGACGGCACGCCACTGAACGCCGCGCTGGTCACCCGGCACCTCAAGTTCTCCCTCCCCTACCGCGCGCTGTTCTCGCAGACGCTGCGCCCTGACACGGCCACGCGCCTCGTGGACGCGCTCGCGGTGCTGCTGGTGCGCCTCCACATCGTCGGCTTCTTCTGGGGCGACGTGTCGCTGTCCAACACGCTGTTCCGCCGCGACGCGGGCGCGTTCGCCGCCTACCTGGTGTATGCGGAGACCGGGCAGCTGTACGAGGGCGGCCTCTCGAACGGCCAGCGCGAGAACGACCTGGAGATCGCCCGCGTCAACATCGCCGGCGAGCTCATGGACCTGGAGGCCGGCGGCCGCGCCGACGAGGAGCTGGACCCCATCCG
>JAEWJG010000363.1 GCA_023386675.1 Actinomycetes bacterium | reverse complement strand
GGGCCACGCTGAGGACGCTGGAGTTCGACGGGCGTCCCCTGGTGGTCCCCTTCGACGCCGACGAGGTGCGTCCCGCGTTCCGCGGCGCGACCCTGGCGCCGTGGCCGAACCGGGTCGTCGACGGGCGCTACACCTTCGACGGCGAGGAGCAGCAGCTGCCGCTCACCGAGCCGAAGCGCGGCCACGCGCTGCACGGCCTCGCCGCGTGGCTCGAGTTCGAGCCCGTCGACCGCGCCGCCGACAGCGTCACGCTCGCCGCGACCATCGAGGCGCAGGCCGGCTACCCGCACCGCCTCGAGGTGCGCGTCGCGTTCTCGCTCGACGAGGAAGGCCTGCACACGACCGTGACCGGCACCAACACGGGCACGAGCCGGGCGCCGTGGGGCACCGGTCCGCATCCGTACCTCGTCGCCGGCGACGGCCGCGTGGACGACTGGACGCTGACCCTCCCCGCGGACGAGGTGCTGGCCGTGACCGAGGACCGCCTCATCCCGACCGGGCTCGAGGATGTCGAGACCGCCGAAGACGGCGTCTGGGACTTCCGCACCGCCCGCCGCATCGGCGACACCTTCGTCGACCACGCCTTCACCGGCCTGACCCGTTCGGCCGACGGCCTCGCGACCGTCCGCCTCACCGCGGGCGCGGGCACCGGCGTCGAGCTGGTCTGGGGCGAGGACTGCCCCTGGGTCCAGATCCACACGGCCGACCAGCCCGTCCCCGAGCTCGACCGTCTCGGGCTCGCCGTCGAGCCGATGACCTGCCCGCCGGACGCCTACAACTCGGGCACCGACCTCATCGTGCTGGAGCCCGGAGAATCGGCGTCGGCGTCCTGGACCATCCGGGCGATCTAGCCCGGAAAGCGATCCAGCCCCAGAACACGATCCAGCCGCAGAAAAGAAGATGCGCGCGGCCTTCCACGACGGGCCGCGCGCATGCCGATGCTACGGCCCTCCCGCACCCGCGCATCCTGTACACGGTGTCGAGCCGGGGCGTCCCCACTCGACGCGCCGTCGTTGCGCTAGGCGTGCAACCAGGCGAACCCGTACGCGTCGAGCGTCCGCCCGTCCCAGCGCTCGGCGAGCGCGCGGTCGAACGACCCGCCCAGGTCGATCTCGACCGGGTCGGCGGACAGGTTGTGCAGGGTGATCAGCCCGTCGCGGCGCAGGGCCAGCACGGCGGGGCTGCCGACGTCGACGGGCGTCCACCCTCCGGCCTCCGCGTGCTTCTCCCGCCGGATGCGCGAGATGCGGCGGACGAGGGCGAGGTTCGATCCATCGTCGGCGTCCTGCGCCCGCACGTTGACCCGGTCGAAGTCGTAGGGTCCGTCTGCCTGCGCAGGGAGGGTGAGCGGCGAGGCGTCCGCCGTGGTGAAGCCGCCCCATGCGGAGTCGTCCCACTGCATGGTGGTGCGGGCGGCGCCGCGGCCTTCGACCGTGAGGTCGTCGCCGACCCCGAGCTCCTGCCCGGCGAGGAGCAGCGGCACGCCGGGAAGCGCGTACAACAGGCTGAGCGTCATGCGCACGCGCTCGGCCGGATGCATCATCGGCGCCCAGCCGCGCCGGATGCCCCGCCCGTAGATGAGCATCGCCTCCTCCGGGGCGAAGTGCTCGAACGCCTCCCGCCGCTCGTCGTCGGTGAGCTGCTGCAGGTCGATCTCGTCCGCGTTGTGCAGGAAGTTGAGCCGGGCCTCGGGCGGGATGGTCTCATCCAGGCGGCGCAGCGCGTCCAGCACCGGGCCGGCGTCGCCGCGGGTGAGGGACAGGATCAGCGCGTTGTTCAGCGAGAAGTCGATGACGGCCTCGAAACGCCCCCGCTCGACGAGCGAGGCCATGAGCTCCGGCGACTCGTCCGCCTCGGCGATCAGCGCGACATCGTGGCGAACCTCCCTCAGCCGGGCGCGCAGGTCGTCGAAGAAGCGGCCGTCCTCGACATCCGTGCCCGGCCGCCCCTTGCCCTGGACGACGAGGAGCGCGGCGTCGATGCGGAAGCCGTCGACACCCACCTCCAGCCAGTACGAGAGGACGCGCACGATCTCCTCGAACACGTCAGGGTCGGTCGCGTTGAGGTCGGGCTGGAACGCGTAGAACTGGTGATGGTAGTACCGGCGCGCCCGCTCGTCGTACTGCCAGACCTGGTCGTCCTCGCCCGGGAACATGGGATGGTCGCCCGGCTCGATCGCGTCGTCCTCGCTCCACACGAAGAAGCGGCCCGCCTCGCCGTCCGGGTCCTCCCGCGCCGCCAGGAACCAGCCGTGGCGGTCGGAGGTGTGGTGCAGCACCGCGTCGATCAGGACCCGCATCCCGAGCTCGTGAGCGCGGGCCAGGAACGCGCGGAAGCCGTCGAGGTCGCCGAACCGCGGGTCGACGGCGAGGTGGTCGTCGACGTCGTACCCGTTGTCCCGGCGCGCGCTCGGATAGAACGGCAGCAGCCAGATCCAGGTCACGCCGAGCGACGCGACGTAGTCGAGATGCTCCAGCGCACCCGCGAAGTCGCCGAAGCCGTCGCCGTCCGCGTCCGCGAAACGCGACAGGTCGAGCCCGTACACGAGCTCCCCCGGGTCGCCCGCCCAGCCGTTCTCCCAGTTGTCCACGACACCATGCATACTCCACACGACGGATCGGCGGCGAGAATGGGGAGGCCCGCCGCGCGCATCCCGGCAGTAGGGTGCCGCCATGTCTGCGACCCCACTCCCCTCCTCCGGTCGTCCGCCGCTCGACGGACCGAAGACGTGCGACGCGAGCGGCATGATCGACATCCATCGCCTGTTCCGGCATTCGTTCGACGAGGCCCCCGCACTGGTCGACGGCGTCGCGGAGGGCGACACCGAGCACGCAGAGGCCGTCGCCGCGCAGCTGTCCCTGCTGTCCGTGTCGCTCCACGCGCACCACGAGGGCGAGGACGCGCGGCTCTGGCCCGTCCTCGATGAGCGGGCGCCGTCGTGCGCGCTGCATGTCGAGCGGATGCGGCAGCAGCACGCCGCGATGCTGGTGCAGCTGAACGCGCTCGACGCCGCACTCCCCGACTGGCGGGCGCATCCGTCCGCGGTGACGACCGCGCCGGTGCAGTCGGCGCTCGCGGGCATCCGCGCCGCGCTGACCGAGCACCTTCCGGACGAGGAGGCGAACATCGTCCCGCTGATGGAGCACACCATCACCGAGCAGGAGGTCGAGTGGTTCGCCGAGCACGGCCGCAAGTCGACCCCGAAAGGTCAGGGCTGGTACATGCTGGGCGCCATCCTCGCCTCCCAGCCCGACGGCGGCGGCGTGTGGATGAAGAAGAACCTGCCCGGCCCGGCGCGGGTCGTGTGGCGCTGGATCGGGACGCCGAAATACGAGCGCTTCCGGGCGCAGGTGGAGGGTCGCGCGCGATAGGGTACGGCGCTCGCGCTCCCTCGCGTATCGACGGATGCGAGCGTTCACATCTCCGCCGATTGGCAGTCCTGCAGGAAGTTCGGGCGGTAGGTGGCCGGAAGTCCGACGGTGCGGGTGGGCGCGCGGCGGCCG
>JAEWJG010000350.1 GCA_023386675.1 Actinomycetes bacterium | reverse complement strand
ATCACATACAGCACGACCGTGAGCGCTCCCCCGCCGAGCCCGTGGACGAGGCGGCCGGCGACGAACAGCCCCATCGTCGGCGCCGTGCCCGCCAGCAGCAGCCCGGCGGCGAACAGCATGACGGACGCGATCAGCGCGCTGCGTGGATTGCCGCGGTCGGCCCAGGCGCCCGCCGCCACCATCCCGACCACGCTGACCGCGAGCGGGCCGGCGAACGCGAAGGCGTAGAGCGCAGCCCCGTCGAGCTCGCGGCTCACCGCAGGCATGATCGTCGTGACGGCCAGCGCCTCGAAGGCGGCGAGCGTGATGAGCAGGCACATCCCGATGCTGGTCCAGCGGAACTGCGGGCTCAGGACGCCGCCGGACACCGCAGGTTCGGGGGATGCGGAGCCGGTCGACACGGAGTCCAGGTCGCGCGAGCTCATGGGTTCCAGCCTAGGCGGAGCCTCCGACGCCCGAGAAGATCAGGTCAGAGTGCGGGGGTCAGCGGGGCGCGGCCGTGGACGACCGCACGACGAGGTCCGGCAGCAGACTCACGGCGGTGAGCTCCTGACCACCCTCGATCTCGGCGACCAGGCTCTCGACGCTGCGACGGCCGAGATCGGTGAAGTCCTGCAGGACGGTGGTGAGCGGGGGCCAGAAGTGCGCGGCCTCCGGGATGTCGTCGAAGCCGACCACGCTGAGGTCGTGCGGCAGGCGCCGGCCGCGTTCGTACGCCGCGTGGTACAGCCCGAGAGCCATCTGGTCGTTGGACGCGAACACGGCCGTGACGCCCGGATCGCGGAGCACATCGAGGCCCAGCCGGTAGCCGGACTCGGCGGTCCAATCGCCCTCCGGCACCGGCTCGGGATCGAGCCCGGCCTCTGCGAGCTCCTGGCGGTAGCCGTGGACGCGCGCCTGCGCCTCGAACCACTCCAGCGGTCCCGAGAGGTGCACGATCCGCCGGTGGCCGAGCGACACCAGGTGCTGCGTCGCCGCCCGCGCGCCGGCCACCTGGTCCACGGTCAGCTCGCGCTCTAGCGCCGAGGGACCGCCCTGCAGCGTGACGTACGGCACGTCGAGACGCACGGACTGCAGCTGCTCGATCACCACGTCCTGCGGGGCGATGACGACGATCCCCTCGACGGACTGCGCGAGGAGGTGGTCGAGTCCGGCGGCGATGGATGCGCCGGTCAGGTCGGGGAGCTGCGCGACCGCGACCGAGTAACCGGCCGCGCGTCCCGCGTCCTGGATCGCGTTGATGCTCGACACGGGACCGTAGAGCGCGGCGGCGGAGTTCGACAGCACGCCGATAGTGCGCGACCGGGCGGTGACGAGCGCGCGTGCCGCCCGGTTGGGCCGGTAGTGCAGCTGCAGCATCGCCTCCTGGACCCGCTGCCGCGTGGAGTCCCGGATGCTCGGGTGGCCGTTGATCACGCGGGACACGGTCTGGTGCGACACCCCGGCGAGCGCGGCGACGTCGCGCATGCTCGCGGCGCGCTGGTGCTCGGTCACACCGTCCCCCTCCGCCGTCCGCGGGTCGGGCGCCGCGGTGCCCCTATTATGCGCGATCGGGGCGCGGACGGGGTTCGGACGCCTCCACGGCGCCGTCGCGGGACCGTCGCCGACGACGCCGCTTCGCCACGACGCCGACGAGGAGCGCCACGACCGCGGCACCCGCCGGGAACGCCAGATGCCATCCGGCCAGCAGCAGCAGTCCGGCGGCGAGCACGCACGAGATCAGCGCCATCCACCAGCCGACCGACCGCATGGGAAGCAACCTGAGCGCCGACGCGACGCCGAGTCCGTAGATCGCCGCCGCGAAGCTCGTGTGCACGAGGATGAACGGCTGAAGGTCGCCGCTCGACAGCACCACGACCGAGTACAGCGCCATGACGACGGCCGACAGCAGCAGCCCGCGGCGGGCGACCGCGCCGTTCTCGGCGCCATGGCCGAACCACACCGGCAGATCGCCGTCGCGGCCCATCGCCGCGCCGAGCTTGCTGAACGCCGCGAGGTACGCGTTGAAGACGCCGGTGACCACGATCGCGGCGATCACCGCGACCACGATCGCACCGCCCGCTCCGGTGGACACCTGCACGAGGTCGAGCAACGGCACCGCGCTGGTCGCGGCCTTCGAGCCGAGCACCGTCACGGTGACGGTCTGAATGGCCAGGTAGGCGACGGAGACGATCACCAGCGCGAGCGCGGTCGCCCGGGGGATGTCGCGCCGAGGGTTCCGGAACTCTCCGCCGATGCCGGCGACGGCCTCCCACCCGGCGAACGCCCAGATGTAGAGGGACATTGCGAGACCGACCCCGCCCCAGCCGTGCGGCAGCGGCGGCTGCAGGTTCGCGGCCTGCCCGTGCGGGGCCGCCGCCGCCAGCACGAACACGAGCACGGCGACCAGCGCACCGGACAGGACGAGTTGGACCGAAGCGGCGAAGCGCACGCCGAACGCCGTCACGACCACCGGGATCACCATGAGCCCGACCGCGATCAGGGTCGTCGTCCGTGCGTCGCCGCCGATCACGGCGACCACGTACCGTGCGGTCATCAGCGCGGCGATCGGGGCACCGATGGGCGTGCCGAAGAAGAACCAGTACCCGATGATCCTGGCCGCGTCCGGTCCGAAGGCGCGGCGTGCGAAGGTCGCGACTCCTCCGGCGTCCGGGTGACGGCGGGCCAGCGCGGCGAAGGTGGCGGCGAGCGGGATGGAGATGACGGCGAGCGCCGCGACGGCGAGGATCGCCCCAGGGCCGGCGGCGGCCGCAGCGAGCGAGGGAAGCACCAGGATGCCCGTGCCGAGCACGGCCGCGATGTACAGCGCCGTGCCACCGACGACGCCGAGCCGGCCATGGGGCGCGGCAGGCACCCGCGGGTCGGGGGGTTCCGGCTCCGAACCGCGGGCGTGCGTGGTCGAGGGCCCGCGTTCCGTCATGTTCCCATGATGGCGCGGACCCCCGACAACGGGCGACCATCCGCTACGTCGTGAGGTCGTACACGGTCACCCCGTCCACGGTCTGTGCGGTGAAGTTCTTGGACACCCACGACGCGATCGCGCTGGAGGCGCTGCTCCCGCCGTTCGACTGCCCGCCGACACCACCGGCGATGAAGTAGTGGATGCGTCCCTCGGCCACGTAGGCCTTGAACTGCGCCAGGGTGGGCGACGGATCGGAGCCGTTGAAGCCTCCGATCGGCATCACCGCCTGCTGCGTCGCCAGCTGGTACCCCGCGGCCGAGCTGGAGCCGACGGCCGCAGCGACCCAGGTGTACCGGGAGGCGTCCGCCTTCAGCAGCGCGGCGAGTTTGGAGCCGACGGAGCCGGAGCCGAGGAGGGAGCCCATCCCGCCACCCGCGCCGCCCGGAGCTGTCCCGGCGGTGCCGCCCTGCGGGGTCCCGGTGCCGGTGCCGGTG
>JAEWJG010000275.1 GCA_023386675.1 Actinomycetes bacterium | reverse complement strand
CGGTGGCGTCGCGGCTCGGTCGGCGGCAGCGGTCGGACTCCCCGCCCGCGCCCGTGCGGCCTCTCGCGACGATCGCGGCGGCGGAGTCGCTGGGGCCGTCGACGGAGGTCGTCGCGCGCGTGGGCCTGCGTCCGGATGTGACGGTCGAGGTCGAGACGGTGACCGTGCGGTTGCCCGCCAAGACGGTGGCGCTGCCGATCGCGGCACGCGAGGCGGTCGAGCGGCTGCTCGACGGCCGGCCGGTCGCGGTGTCCGAGCTCCCGCTCGACGAGCGGTCGGCGGTGGTGGTCGCCCGGCGGCTGCTGCGCGAGGGGATCGTGGTGCTCGCGGGTGCCGGCGGCGGCTCTGGCTCCGGCCCGGGCCCCGGCTCGGACTACAGCGCGGACCACGCCTTCGGCTCCGGCTCCGGCTCGGACTCCAGCGCGGACCACGCCTTCGGCTCCGGCTCCGGCTCTAGCGCGAGCTCGAGCAACGGCGACGGCGACGGCGACGGCGACGGCACGGCGGCTCGGGATGCGGGTGAGTTCGACTTCGCGGACCCGGCCGGGGTCTCGTCTGACGGCGAGCGCAGCGCGACCGCCGACTTCGGGACCGCGACGGCCACGTGACGGCCATCCTGCCGGCCGGCGAGGCGCCGGGGTGGCTCCCGTGCAGTGACCGGGCGATCGAGCGAGCCGACCCGCTTCCCGGGACGGCCGGCTTCGGCGAGCGCTGGCTACTGGTCGAGATCGAGAGCGGGTGGGGGCGCCACGCGTTCTTCGACTCGGACCTCGACCCCGCACTCGGGGCGCGGCTCGTCGCGCGCGCGGAGGCGGAGGGTATCCGGCCACTCGCGATCCGGCGCACGCGGCTCCGCGCCCCGGAGCGTCGGGACCAGTCGTCCTGGCGCTGGGCGCTGGTCGACTGCCGTCCGGGTGCCGAGTCCATCCGCTGGGGCCGCGCCGACGACCCGGCCGAACTGCTGGACCTCCCGCTCGACGGGAGCGTCGGCGAGCCCAGCGCGGCGCCGATCTACGCGGTCTGCACGCACGCCCGGCACGACCAGTGCTGCGCTGTGCGCGGACGGCCGGTCGTCGAGACGCTCGCGGCCGAGCATCCCGAGCTCACCTGGGAGTGCTCGCACCTCGGCGGCGACCGCTTCGCGGCGACCATGATCGTGTTCCCAGACGGACTGCTCTACGGCCGGGTGACCGCCGAGCAGGCCGAGGCTGTCGTCGTCCGGCACGCCGAGGGACGTCTCGTCCCCGGCCTGCTGCGCGGACGCACGTCGCTGACGACGGTCGCGCAGGCCGCCGAGGCGTTCGCCCGGGACGACGTCGGCGACGATCGGATCGACGCCTTCCGTGTGATGTCGGAGCGCGCCCATCCCCACGGCTGGACCGTGGAGTTGCAGCACGCCACCGGCCAGCTGACGGTCGAAGTAGGCGAGCGTCTGTCCGAGCCGATGCTCAGCACGTGCGCCGCCACGCTCGCGCATCCGGTCCGCGAGTTCGTCCCCGTGTCAATGACCCGGCACTAGCTGAACGCGGCGGATGCGGACCGCCAGCCGCGACCCGCGATCACGAGCCGCAGCCAGCGGCCGCTGGGCGCCTTCTGCCGTCAGGCGGTCTGCGTGGCCGGCGCGGTCTGCAGGATGCGGACCATGTTGCCCGACGGGTCGCGGAAGGCGCAGTCGCGTGGGCCCCACGGCTGGTCGATGGGCTCCTGGAGGACCTCGGCCCCCGCGGCCCGGACCCGCTCGAACGCGGTGTCGAGGTCGTCGGTGCGGAAGACGATCGGGCCCATCGAGCCCTTCACGACGAGTTCTTGGAGGGCGTCGCCGTCGGCGCGCGAACGGCCGGCGTGCGGGTCGCTGAGGACCACGGCGGCGTTGTCGTCGCCGGCCACGCCGAGCGTGATCCAGCGGTGGTCTCCGGACTGGACGTCCTGGATGACGTCGAGCCCGAGCGCGTCGCGGTAGAAGGCGAGGGACTCCTCGGGGTCGAGGACGGTGATCTGCGAGTACTGGAGTGAAACGGTCATGTCTCGACTCTAGGAAGCGGTGTCCCGGTGCGCTTCTCCAAAACTGCTCTCTGTGGAGAAGTCGTCGGAGCGGGGAGCTGTGGACGGTTTCAGCCGCGGGCGCGCACCGGTCGGGTGCGCTGCCTCGCGATGCAGTCGGGCATGGCGCGGACGGCGTCGTGCTCGCGCGCCCGGTACTCGGTCGGCGTGATCCCGACGATCTCGGTGAACTTGGAGCTGAACGAGCCGAGCGATGTACAGCCGACGGCCATGCAGGCGTCGGTGACGCTCATCCCGCCGCGGAGCAGCGCCATGGCGCGCTCGATGCGACGGGTCATGAGGTAGCTGTACGGCGTCTCGCCGTAGGCGGCGCGGAATCGGCGCGAGAAGTGGGCAGGCGACATGTAGGCGCGCGCGGCCATGGTCGGGACGTCGAGCGGCTTGGCGTAGTCGCGGTCGATGAGGTCCCGTGCGCGGCGCAGGTGCACGAGCGTCTGCAGCTCCTCCGGTGACACGGGACGAGAGTAGCACCGGGTGCCCGGCCAACGGCCAGTGCTCCGGTCACCGAGACGGCAGCGTTGCGGTCACCGAGCCAGCAGAGTCCCCTCGCCGTTCCCGCAGCGCTCGGGTCACCCCAACATCGGCAGTACCCCGGTCACCACACCGACTGCGGGGCGGGTCACCCCACCGGCAGCGCGGCCGGCTCCTGCACGTCCTCGACCAGACGGATGAACGCGCTCAGCTCCCCCACACCGCCAGGCGTCGTCGGCAGGAATTCCGTCAGTTCAGGCGAATGAACCAGGTAGGCGGCCCACTTGGCGCGCGAGATCGCCACATTCAGGCGGTTCTTCATGAGCAGGAACGACATCCCGCGCGGCACATCGGCCGCAGACGACGCCGCCAGGCTCACGATCGCGATCGCCGCCTCCTGGCCCTGGAACTTGTCGACGGTCCCCACCCGCACACCGCGGTAGCCGGCAGCGTCGAGCAGCGCCCGCACCTCGGCGAGCTGGGCGTTGTACGGGGTGACGACGATGACGTCGTCCTCGTCGAGCGGTTCGTCGTCGCGCCCAGCCGCCGGGTCGCTCCAGGACCGTCCGAGCACGTTGCGGACGATGTCGACGACCGCCTCCGCCTCCTCGGGCGACGCGGTCGAGTTGCCGACGTGCAGCACCGGGACGGGATGCACGCCCGGCACCACCCCGGTCAGCTCGCGTTCGGAGGCGCACGGGTGCGCCCGCAGCTTTCCTTCGTAGGACAACCGCGACACGGACGCTGCGAGCGCGGGATGCATCCGACGCGTCTCGGCGAGGAAATAGCCGAGCTCCGGCGGGAGGACGTCATGCCCGTCGCTCACCCAGCCGAGCGCGGACCCGTCGACGGGTTCGGGATGCCGGCCCTGGCTCACCTGGGGCAGCTGCTGCGGATCCCCGAGAAGGAGCACGTTCTTCGCCGCGACGCCGACCGCCACGGTCGAGGCGAGCGAGAACTGCCCGGCCTCGTCGACGACCAGCAGATCCAGGCTGCCGCGCGGAACGCGAGCCGCGTTGGCGAAATCCCAGGCCGTCCCGCCGAGCACGAAGCCACGGTCTTCGTTGAGCCCGGCGAACTCCAGGTGGCCGTTGGCCGGCAGCGGGGTGAAGCGGTGCAGCGGGCCGGTCTCGCCGACCTCAGGGTCGTCTCCCCGGGCGCCGCCGCTCGGGACCTTACCGACGGAGACCGCATCCAGCCCGGCATCCACCACGCGGTCGAGCAGGTTCTCGACGACGGCGTGGGACTGCGCGACGACGCCGACCTTCCAGCCGTGCTCCGACACCAGGCGCGCGATGACGTGCGCACCGAGGTACGACTTGCCCGTGCCGGGAGGACCCTGCACGGCGAGATACGACCGGTCGAGGTCGAGCAGGCTCGCGACCACGGCGTCGAGACGGCCGTCGCTGTCACCCGTCTCGCCCGCATCCGGCCCCAGGAGAGGCCCGTCGAGCGTCGGATCGGGAACCAGCCGTCCGGACCGCGTCCGCGGCGGGGTGCGACGGAGCAGGTCGACGGTCGCATCCACCGGCCACGTCTCGTGGTGCCGCGCGATGAGCAGCGCCGTGCCCCACTCGCGGATCGCCTCGGCGAGCCGCCGTGAGTCCGGCGGCGCAGCCGGCGTCAGGGCGCTCGGGAGGTCCCGGTACGGCGGGACCCCGGGCGGCAGCGTCTCGCGAACGACGATCGACCCGTCGGGCAGCGCCTCGATGACGGCGACCGTCCGTGCGG
>JAEWJG010000226.1 GCA_023386675.1 Actinomycetes bacterium | reverse complement strand
AGTCCGGATCGTTCGCCGCGAACCTCTCCTATGTGGAGGCTGCGGCGCGCGGAATCGCCGAGAACCTCACGCACGACGGCCTGATCGTCGGCAAGTCCACCGTCCCGGTCGGCACCGGCGCCCGGCTCCGCGCGATCGTCGCGGATGCGGTGCCGGCCGGGATCGACGTCGAGCTCGTCTGGAACCCCGAGTTCCTCCGAGAGGGCAAGGCGGTCGAGGACACGCTGTCGCCCGACCGCCTGGTCTTCGGCGGCACGTCCGCGAAGGCGGAGGCCACCCTGCGCCGCATCTACCAGAAGCCGATCGCGGAGGGCTCCCCGGTGCTCGTCGCCGACCTGCCGACCGCGGAGCTGGTCAAGGTCAGCGCGAACGCCTTCCTCGCGACGAAGATCTCCTTCATCAACGCGATCGCCGAGGTGTGCGACGCGGCGGGGGCGGACGTGTCCCTCCTGGCCGACGCGCTCGGGCACGACAAGCGGATCGGGCGCCAGTTCCTCAACGCCGGCCTCGGCTTCGGCGGCGGCTGCCTCCCGAAGGACATCCGCGCCCTCATGCACCGCTCGAACGAGCTCGGCGCGCACGGGGCGGTCGGCCTGCTGCAGCAGGTGGACGAGATCAACATGGGCCGCCGCCAGCGGGTCATCGACCTCGCGCTGCAGGCGCTCGGCGGCTCGGTGCTCAACCGCCGGATCGGGGTGCTCGGCGCGGCTTTCAAGCCGCACACGGACGATGTGCGCGACTCGCCCGCGCTGAACGTCGCGGCCGCCCTGCACCTGCGCGGCGCGCAGGTCGTGGTCTACGACCCGCAGGCCCGCGAGACCGCGCAGCGGCTGTTCCCGACCCTCGGCTACGCCGACTCGATGGAGGAGGCGCTCACCGGCGCGGACCTGACGGTCGTACTCACCGAGTGGGACGAGTTCACCACCGCCGACCCGGCCGCGCTCGCCGCCATCGTCCGCAACCGCGCCGTCATCGACGGCCGCAACTGCCTCGACGCCGCCACCTGGAACCGGGCCGGCTGGAGCATCCACGCCATGGGGACGCTGCCCTCGGGCGCCGCGCTCGCGGACGACCTCGCCGCGCTCGCCCCCGCCCTCTGACCCCGCCGACCCGCTGAACCCCAGGAGGAAACCATGACCAGCTACGTGACGAAAGCCGTGATCCCGGCGGCGGGACTCGGCACCCGCTTCCTGCCCGCCACCAAGGCGATGCCGAAGGAGATGCTCCCGGTCGTCGACAAGCCCGCCATCCAGTACGTGGTCGAGGAGGCCGTGACCTCCGGCCTCCACGACGTGCTGCTGATCACCGGCCGCAACAAGAACGCGCTCGAGAACCACTTCGACCGCAACGCCGAGCTGGAGGACGCGCTGGCCAAGAAGGGCGACCAGGACAAGCTCCTCAAAGTCAGCTACTCCACCTCGCTCGCGGACATGCACTACGTGCGTCAGGGCGACCCGAAGGGGCTGGGCCACGCCGTCCTGCGCGCCAAGATGCACATCGGGCACGAGCCGTTCGCGGTGCTCCTCGGCGACGACATCATCGACGCGCGCGACCCGCTGCTCACCCGCATGCTGGAGGTGCAGCACGCGCTCAACACGACCGTCGTCGCCCTGATGGAGGTGCCGCCCGAGTCCATCCACCTCTACGGCGCCGCCGCGGTGGTCGAGACGGACGACGACGACGTGGTGCGCATCACCGGCCTGGTGGAGAAGCCGAGCCGTGAGAACGCGCCGTCGAACTATGCCGTGATCGGACGGTACGTGCTGCGTCCGGAGATCTTCGACATCCTCGAGAAGACGGAGCCGGGCAAGGGCGGCGAGATCCAGCTGACGGACGCGCTGCAGGGCCTCGCGACCGCGCCCGCCTGGACAGGCGGCGTGCACGGCGTCATCTTCCGAGGCCGCCGCTACGACACGGGCGACCGGCTCGACTACCTGAAGGCGATCGTGCAGATGGCGGTAGCGCGCGAGGACCTCGGCCCGGACCTGCTGCCGTGGCTGAAGGAGTTCGCGACGACCGCCGGCCCGGCGGAGACGGCGCCGATCCCGACCCTGCCCGCGTTGACCCCGGCCGCGACCGCCGGCGCGCCTGCGCCCGCCCGGAAGCCCGTCGTGGTCAAGCCGGCCGCTCTGAAGCCGAAGCCGGCCGAGCAGGAGCTCGAGCTGGCCGCCGCCTCCGGAGCCTGACCCGGCAACCTACCGGTCCCGGCACGCCGTCATGCCCGACCGCATGACGGCGTGTCGGGACCACTCGTTTCCGCGGGCCGTCGTCAGTCCAGGCCGAGGCGCTTCAGGGTGTGCTTCTCGGAGTGACCGGGATCGGTCTCGATCTCGTCGATCGCGATCGGGATGCTGGGGCCGACCGCCAGCCAGACGAATCCGTCGCGGTGGACCAGCGGGACCAGATCCGTCGTCCCGTCGCGCAGCAGCGTCCGCACCCGCTTGAGCAGGGCGTAACCCTCCGACGGCTTGGTCACGTACGTCTTGCGGCGGTAGTGGACGACGTGCGCGACGGTCTTCGCGCTCAGCCCGGCGACCTCCGCGTCTGTCAGCCCTTCGCCGGTGGGGCCCAGCGTGTCGGTTTCGGTCATGCGACGCACGGTACGCCGATTCCGAAGCCGTCGGCTACGCCTGCGCCGACCTCTCGAGCCGGTAGGACGCCAGGAAGGTCCCGGCGTAGAGGGCGGCCGCCACCAGGAAGCCCGTGGCCATGACGAACGACGCCCAGTCGCTCCCGAAGGAGATCGTGACGACGCCCGCGACGAACGTGACCGCTATCGTGACCACGCCCCACACGGCCAGGCGGTCTCCGACGCCGGCGGCGCGCGCAGCGAGGAGCACGCGGATGCTCACCACGATCAGGCCGATCGCGACCAGGACATGAAGGATCACGATGATCGCGACGACGACGCCGACGAACGTGTTCTCGGGTTCACCGATCAGGTTGGCGGCCATCCCGAGCAGATACTGAACGGCTAAAGCGGTCAGGGCCTCACGCGATCGACGGCGGAGGTTCGCGGCCGGGGTGGCCGCGGTTGCAGCGGATGCGGACATGGTCGCTCCTCGAGGACGTCGGTTACCTCGTCGGCGCTATTCTGCTCTCCGACCGCCCTGTACGGGAAGGTGCGCGCTCAGGCCCCGAAGATCGCGCGCAGCTGCTCGATCGGCGCTTTCGGACGCCGATCCTCGAACACCAGGCCGTTGGTCTCCTGCCCGGTGTCGGCCAGCTGGGTGTAGCAGTAGCCCGCCAGCGGCGATGCGGCCCGCACGGCACCGACCAGCGCCCTGAGCCGCTCGACCAGATCCTCCTGGCTCGTCGCCGTGGAGTAGCCCCAGGCGTCCTCCGGGCCGTTCTCGGTGTACGAGATGCCGCCGAACTCGGTCAGCATCAACGGGGCATCCGTGCGCTGGGCCGCATCCACGATCAGCCGCCGCCCGGGAAGGGTGAACGCCGCGTCCAGGACGCCCTCACGCGTCGCGTACCGCTCGGCGACCCGGGCCGCGTCGTGGTCGTAGTCGTGGATCGAGAGGATGTCGGACTCCGCGTGCTCCCAGCCGTCATTCGAGATGACCGGACGCGTCGGGTCGACCGTCTTGGTGAGGTGCACGAGCGCCTTCGCGTACGAGACCATGCGCGCGTCGTGCGCCAGATGCTGCACGCCCCAGCTCTCGTTGAGCGGGACCCACGTGACGATCGAGGGATGCGACCGGTCGCGGTCGAGGATCGCCGACCACTCGGCCACGCTGCGGCGGACCGCCTCCGGGCTGAACGCGTAGGCGGCTGGAGCCTCGCCCCAGACCAGGAGACCGAGCTTGTCCGCCCAGAACAGGAAGCGCGGGTCCTCGTACTTCTGGTGCAGGCGCGTCGCGTTGAAGCCCAGGTCGAGGATGAGCTGTGCCTCGGCGCGGAGGGCGTCGGCGCCGGGAGCGGCGGAGTGCGACTCCGGCCAGTAGCCCTGATTGAGCACCGAGCGCACATAGAACGGGCGGTCGTTGAGCAGGAAGCGGCCGCCTTCGACGGCCGCGGATCGCAGCCCGAAGTACGAGCTCACGACATCGGCCGGCGCGTCCGGCGCCTGCAGCACGACCGTCGCGTCGAGCAGCGTCGGGTGCGCCGGCGACCAGAGGAGCTCCTCGTAGGCCTGCCCGTTGCTCTGCCGGTGGATGCGGAAGGGGATCTCGACCTCCCGACCGGTGACGCTGGTCTCCACGGTGGCCAGCGACTCGGATCCGAGGGAGGCGGCGATCCGCACGGTCGTCCCGGCGGGAGCCGGACGGCTCAGCCGCAGCTGGGCCGTCACCTCGCCCGCGGGGACGTCGACCACCCAGTGCAGCTGCTGGATGTGCGCGGCGGGCACGGCCTCGAGCCACACCGGCTGCCAGATGCCGGTCGTCCGGTGGTACCAGATCGAGTGCGGGTGGTGGCGCCAGTCCTGCTTGCCGCGTGGCTGGGCCACATCGGCCGGGTCGTCTTGCGCACGTACGGTGATCGAGAAGTCGCCGTCGCCGACGAGGTCGGTGATGTCGAGCGAGAACGGCGTGGAGCCGCCCTCGTGCGTGCCCGCGGACCGGCCGTCCACCCACACCTCGCACGCGTGGTCGACCGCGCCGAGATTCAGGAGGAGGCGCTCGCCGGCGGGAACGTCGTCGCGCAGCACGGTGCGCTGGTACCAGACGACCGGATGGAACCCGGTGTCGCCCACACCGGACGCCTGCGACTCGAACGGGAACGGCACCTGGATGACGTTCGCCAGCGACCCGGACGACTCCCAGTGCTCGCGCCGGCCGCGGTCGTCGTCGTCGAACGCGAAGGTCCACGGACCGGACAGGTCGAGCCAGCCGGCCCGCACGAGCTGCGGCCGCGGATAGCGGCCGTCCTGCGCGGTGGCCGCGGCGACGGGGTGTTCCTGGGTCAGCATCCACTTAGCATGCACGATCCATGCAGCGCTGTAAAGTCGGAAATCGCCCGAGCCGGGAAGCCGCTCAGATCGACGAGGGCGCGCTCTCCCGCGTGACGAGCGAGAAGGGTGCGAGCTCATGCCGCCCCATCCCGTCGAAGCCGGAGACGCGCTCCAGCAGCATCTCCACGGCGCGCGATGCCAGCCCGCGCATATCGGGCGCGACGGTGGTCAGCGACGGATAGGTGACCGCCGTCATCGGCGTGTTGTCCCATCCGGTCACGGCCACGTCCTCCGGCACGTGGAAGTCGCGCTCCTGCAGCGCGCGCAAGGCGCCGATCGCGGCGAGGTCGTCACGGCAGACCAGGCCGTCGAAGCGCAGCCCGCGGTCGAGCGCGGCTCCGACGGCGCGCACCGCGTTGCCCGCGGAGACCGCGACGCTCGGGATGAGCAGCTCCGGGTCCGGCGTGATCCCGGCATCCTCCAGCGCCTGCTGGTACCCCGCGATGCGCAGCTTGGAGGTGCGCGTCGGGCGCGTGATCTCGTGGCCCGCGAAGGCGATGCGTCGCCGGCCGTTCGCGATGAGATGCTCTGTGGCGACGCGTGCGGCCTCCACGTTGTCGATCATGATGCGGTCGAGCGTGAGGGGAGCCGCATTCTCGCCCAGCACGACGAGGGGGATGTCGGTGCGGGTCTGCGCCAGCTCGGCGGAGTTCATGACGCTCGGCTGGAAGATCATGCCGTCCACCAGTCCGGACTCGCCGGCCGAGACGACGGCGCGCTCGCCTTCGATCGTGCCCTCGGTCTGCTCCAGCAGCACGCGGTACCCGCGACGCTCCGCCTCGTCGGCGACGACGCGCGCGAGTTCGGCGAAGTACGGCAGCGTGACGTCGGCGAAGGCCAGCGCCAGCAGGCCGGTCCGTCCCGTCGCCAGCCGGCGTCCCATGATGTTCGGGCGGTAGCCGAGCTCGTCGATCGCCCGCTGCACCTTCTCGCGCATCTGGGGGCTGACGTGTGGGTAGTTCCGGACGACGTTCGAGACGGTCTTCATCGAGACGCCGGCGTGCTCGGCCACGTCCTGAAGTCTCACCGCCATCCGGTATCTTCCTCTCGCGTCGCGAACCCGGGGTCCGCTGGGTCACTCTACAGCGCATGGCCCGATCCGGTCAGCACCGGGTTGACACCGAATATCCAGCGCTGTAAATTCGCCAGACATGCCGAGTGTACGGCTCAAGCACCACCGATCACGCACAGGCATCGGCACCGAGACCCGCGTGAACGGCTCACTCAAGGGAGAGATCACATGAAGAAGCGATTCGCCGCACGCGCGATCGCCTTGGCGGTGACGGCGGGCCTCGGGCTCGCTCTGACCGCCTGCGGAAGCAGCGCCGGTAACGGAGGAGCTCAGGTCTCCTCCGGCGACTACACCGGCCCGAAGGTCAACGTCAGCTTCTGGAACGGCTGGACGGGCGGCGCCGCCCCCGTGCTCGTGCCGAAGCTGATCGACAAGTTCAACTCAGAGCACAAGAACATCGTCGTCAAGGACGTCCCGATGGAGTGGGCCGACATCGGCCGCAAGATGCCGCTCGCCGTCAAGGCAGGCAAAGGCCCGGACGTCGCGGTCGGCCACGGCGACGACATCGCCACCTACGCGGCCCAGGGCCTCGTGCTCAAGGCGGACGACATCGTGAAGTCGCTCGGCTACAAGGCCAGCGACTTCCCGGAGGGACTGCTCGACGCCGGCAAGTACAACAACGCCCAGTACGCGGTTCCGTGGAGCGTCACCCCGCTCGGCCTCTACGTCAACAAGGACGTGCTGAAGAGCGCAGGCGTCGACACCATCCCGACCGACAAGGCGGGCTACCTCGCCGCGCTCGACAAGCTGAAGGCGGCGGGCGTCCAGGGCGAGTGGGTCGACGGCTACGTCTTCACCGGCACGTTCGAGTTCGAGAGCCTCCTGTGGCAGTACGGCGGCGACCTGTTCGACAAGGGCGCGACCAAGGCGACGTTCAACTCCGACGCGGGCGTCAAGGCGCTCACCTGGATGACGGACCTGATCAAGAAGGGCTACAGCCCGGCCGACGTGGCGCAGGACGGCAACATCAACGCCCTGATCGCCGGCAAGACCGCGTTCAACTGGAACGGCGTCTGGCAGACCACGAACACCGCGTTCGACAAGCTGCAGTGGGAAGCCACCGCAGTGCCGCAGATCGGCGACAAGAAGGCCGTGTGGTCCTCGTCCACCCACTGGATGTTCATGAACAACAAGGGCCAGGACAAGAACAAGACGGCCGCCGCCGCGACCTTCGTCAAGTGGATGAACGACCACTCGGCCGACTGGCCGCAGACCGGTGAGCTGCCCGCCAAGAACTCGGTCCGCAACGACCCGAAGCTGGTGCAGGACTACCCCCGCCTGAAGCCGTTCCTGGACGAGCTGCCCTACGCGCACTACGAGCCGATCGCAGCCGGCATCACCACGGTCGAGGCCACGATCACCACCGCGGTGAACGAGGCGGTCACCGGCAAGAAGGACCCCAAGCAGGCACTGGACGACGCGGCAGCGAAGGCCGACACCCTGCTGAAGCAGAACAAAGCGAAGTACGGTGACTGAAACCGCCGCTTCGATCGTGGCGCCCCGGGAGACCGGGGCGCCACGCCCGTCCCGTTCCGGCCGAAGCGGCCGGCGGCCGGGTGCGTCCCGCCGGACCGGCGTGGCGTACCTGTTCCTCGCACCGTTCCTGGTGCTGTTCATCGTGTTCGTGCTGGCCCCCGCCGTCTTCGGCCTGTGGATCAGCCTCACCAACTGGAGCCCGTTCCGGGTCAACCAGAAGTTCATCGGCCTTCAGAACTACATCGACCTCTTCACGCCGGGCTCCGCGACGTCGGGCGACTTCTGGCAGTCGATGACGGCCACCCTCATCTTCACCGTCTGCAGCGTCCCGTTCCTGCTGGTCATACCGCTGCTCGTCGCCGTGCTGCTCAACCAGAGGATCCGCGCCGGTGCGTTCTTCCGCGGCGTCTTCTTCGCTCCGTACGTGCTCGGCGTCGCCGTCATCGGCGTCATCTGGAAGTACCTCCTCGACACCCAGTCGGGCATCGTCAACCACCTGCTCGGGATGGTGGGCCTCCCCGACAACCTCCCGTGGACCGTTGACGTGCCCTGGGCCTGGGTGAGCCTGGTCGGCGTCACCGTCTGGTGGACGATGGGCTTCAACACCGTCATCATCCTGGCCGGCCTCAAGGGCATCAGTGCCGACCTCTACGAGGCCGCCGCCCTCGACGGCGCCGGCGCGGTCCGCCAGTTCTTCAGCGTGACGCTGCCGGGCCTGCGCCCGGTGATGACCTTCGTGGTCACCATCACGATCCTGGCGAGTGCGAACATGTTCGGCCAGTCGTTCCTCATCACCAAGGGCGGCCCCGGCAACCAGACGCGCACGGCGATCATGTACATCGCAGACCAGGGCCTCTCGCAGAACAACATGGCCGCGGCGTCCGCGATGAGCTACGTGCTCTTCGTGTTCCTCGCGATCATCAGCATCGTCAACTTCCGCCTTCAGCGGGAGCGGGCAGAGAAGAGCGCCTCATGACGTCGACCGCCCCCGTGCAGACCGACCGCGACGAGGTCGCGGCCGGCCGAGCGATCCCCACCCGGCGCAAGTCGACGCCGCAGGCCGCGCTCCGCAAGAGCGTGCTCTACGCGGTGCTGATCGTCCTCGTCCTGATCGTCGTCCTGCCCCTGCTGTGGATCCTGCTGACGTCCTTCAAGACGGACGGCGACGCGATCCGCAACCCGTACTCGGCCCTGCCCAACCCGTTCTCGGTCGAGGCGTACACGACCCTGTCCAGCGGGCAGCAGCCGGTCTTCCGGTGGTTCCTGAACAGCTTGGCCGCCGCGGCGCTGCAGACGGTGATCATCCTGGTCACCGCCTCCATGGCCGCCTACGCCCTCGCACGCCTCGAGTT
>JAEWJG010000216.1 GCA_023386675.1 Actinomycetes bacterium | reverse complement strand
GCTTGGGGCCGGCGGCCTCGGCGGTGCCGGAGGACCCGGACGCCTGCGGCGGGCGCGGCGCAGCCGGACGCGGCGCCTGGGACGGCGCCTTCGGCGCGGAAGCGGTCGCCTTGTCGGCGGACGGCTTCGCGCCCTCGGCCTCGAGGGCGGCACGCAGCTTGCGTGCTACCGGAGGCTCGATGCTCGAGGACGGTCCCTTGACGAACTCGCCCATCTCCTTGAGCTTCGCGAGCGCGACCTTGCTGTCGACGCCGAGTTCGCTCGCGACCTCGTGTACGCGTGGTTTTGCAGCCACAATTCTCCTGTCTGGGGGCCTACCCCGGACAGGGCAGGCGTTAGTAGCGGACGGTACTCATTTCGAGCCGCTCATCGGTTGTCACTCATGTGAAGTCAACTTCTTCAGCCTGTTCTAATGAATTGCGACCGGATGGTCGCGGTGTCGAGGGCTCCTTCTACGCGGAGCGCCCGGCCGAAGGCCCGGCGCCTGACCGCGAGGTCGAAGCACTCGGCTGCCGGATGAAGCCACGCACCCCGTCCCGGTCGGGTGGCGGACGGGTCCGCCACGAGTTCCGATTCCTGGACGACGACCATCAGAAGTGAGGACCGGGGGGCGCGAGAACGGCATCCGACGCACGTTCTGACGGGTTCCATCTTACTCCTCCCGGCGCGCTGCGCCGAACCTGCGGGCGCCGGGCGCCCCTCCCAGGCTAGCCGTCCCCCGGCAGGTCCGTCGTGTGGAGGACTGGCATGTGTCCCCCGGACGGGGGAGACTACGCGCTGGGAGGGTCCATGTTCACTCATCGCGACGACGCGCACCCCGCAGGACGGCACCTGCTCCACCTCACCCTGGCAGCGGCGCTGGCCGCCGCCGCTCTCGCGGTCATGCAGCCGGCGGTCGCGCCCGCTTCGGCGGCGCCTGTCGCGTGGAGCCAGTTCGGGAACGGACCCTCGCACTCCGGTGTCAACGCGGCGGAGAGCCAGATCATTCCGTCGACCGTCGGCGGCCTGACCCCGCTGTTCACGGCGACGCTCCGCGGGGTCTCGGACGGACCGTCGGTCGAACAGCCGGGCGTTTCGACAGCGGGCGGCACGCGCGACCTGCTGTTCACGACGACGAAGGACGGCTGGATCACCGCGACCGACGCCCGCACGGGCGCGGAGGTGTGGGCGCACCAGAACGGACCGGGCTCCTGCAAGATCAACAACGGCAGCACCGCCTGCTACACCACCTCCTCCCCCGCCATCGACCCGGCAGGCGCCTTCGTGTACAGCTACGGTCTCGACGGCAAGGTGCACAAGTACGCCACCGGGTCCGGGGCCGAGACGACCGGCGGCGGCTGGCCCGAGGTCGCGACGGTCAAGCCGTACGACGAGAAGAGCTCCCCGGCGCTGACCATCGTGGCCACCGGCGGCCACACGTATCTCTACGTCTCCAACGGCGGCTACCCCGGCGACCGCGGCGACTACCAGGGGCATGTCACGACGATCGACCTGGCCACCGGATCCCAGAAGGTCTTCAATTCGCTCTGCAGCGACAACACCGGCCACATCGCGGCGGGTGGATGCGCGAACGTGCAGTCGGCGGTCTGGGCACGCCCGAGCGTGGTGTGGGACCCCGGCACGCAGCACATCCTGTTCTCCACCGGCAACGGCGCCTGGGATGGGACGCACAACTGGGCGGACTCGGTCCTGGCCATCAACCCGGACGGCAGCGGCACGGGCGGCGGCCCGGTCGACAGCTACACGCCGACGAACTATGCGCAGCTCAACCAGCAGGACGCCGACCTCGGGAGCACGGCACCGCAGGTCGTCACCCCACCTGCGGGCTCGAACCATACCCACCTGGCCGTGCAGGGCGGCAAGGATGCGCACCTCCGGCTGCTGGACACCGCCGACCTCGGCGGCGGCGGCCACGGAGCCACAGGTGGCGAGCTGCAGGACATCGCAGTCCCGCAGGGCGGCCAGGTGCTCACCCAGCCCGCCAATTGGGTGGACGGGTCGGGCACCTCGTGGGTCTTCATCGCCAACAACAGCGGCATCTCGGCGCTGAAGCTGACCGCGAGCGGAGGCACTCCCTCCCTCACGCCGGTCTGGCAGCAGACCGTCGCCGGGACGACGCCGGTCATCGCAGGAGGCGTGCTGTTCTACCTGTCCCGCAACGGCGTCCGGGCGCTGAACCCGGCGACCGGCGCGCAGCTGTGGACGGACGCGTCGGCCGGCGCGACCGGCCTGCACTGGCAGAGCCCGATCGTCGTCAACGGTGCCCTGTACTTCACCGACGGCGGCGGCAAGCTGCGGGCGTACTCGCTCCCGGCGAACGCGCAGGCGGTCGGGCGGCTGGCCGGGAGCGACCGGTTCGGGACGAGCGCTGCCGTCTCGGCGGCGACCTTCGCGGCGAACGCACCGGTCGCGTACATCGCGTCGGGGTTGCAGTTCCCGGATGCGCTGTCCGGCTCGCCCGCCGCGGCCCGCGGTCACGGGCCGATGCTGCTCGTGCAGCCGGGCGCCATCCCTGCCGCCGTGCAGACCGAGCTGCAACGGCTGCATCCCGCGAACATCGTCGTGCTGGGCGGTGTGAACAGCGTGACGGAAGCCGTGGCGACGCAATTGAAGACGTTCACGACCGGGTCCGTGACGCGCGTCAGCGGCTCCGACCGGTACGCGACGAGCGCGGCGGTGTCGCGCGCCACGGCGACGGTCGGCGCGCAGGTCGCGTACGTCGTCTCGGGCGAGGCGTTCCCGGATGCGCTGGCGGCGGGAGCGCTCGCGGCCCGGACGAGCGGGGCGCCGTTGCTGCTGACCGCGCAGGGCTTCCTCCCGGCGCCGACCGCCGCAGAGCTGACGCGCGTCGCCCCGAAGTCGATCGTCGTCGTCGGCGGCCCGAGCGCTGTCTCGGATGCGGTGTTCACCGCCCTCCGGTCGTACACCACCGGGTCGGTGACGCGTCTGAGCGGGAGCGACCGGTTCGCGACGGCGGCGGCAGCGGCCGGCGCATTCCCCGCGGGTACGACCCAGGCCTTCGTGGCGTCGGGCGTCGACTTCCCCGACGCGCTGTCGGCCTCGGCCGCCGCGGGTCAGAGCGGCGCGCCGCTCCTGCTCACGCTGGGAGGCACCGTGCCCGGGCCGACCGGGACGCAGCTCTCACGGCTGGGTCCGAGCCACATCGCGCTCGTCGGTGGCACCGATGTGGTGTCGGAGGGAGTGCGGTCGGAGCTCGCCGCCTACGTGAAGTGACTAGCGCCGGCGTCTGTCAGTCCCGGTCGAGGATCGAGTCCGGCTGGATGTCGATCTTCGCGCCCGTCAGCTTCGCGGCGAGGCGGGCGTTCTGGCCCTCCTTGCCGATCGCGAGCGACAGCTGGTAGTCCGGGACGAGCGCGCGCACGGCCTTCAGCGACTCGTCGATGATGAAGGCGCTGGTCACCTTGGCGGGACTCAGTGCGCTCGACACGAAGGTCGCCAGGTCCGGCGAGTAGTCGACGATGTCGATCTTCTCGTTGTTCAGCTCCGCCGTGACGGCCCGGACGCGCTGCCCGAGCTCGCCGATGCAAGCGCCCTTGGCGTTCACTCCCGGCTCGGTCGCGCGGACCGCGATCTTGGTGCGGTGACCCGCCTCGCGGGCGAGCGAGACGATCTCGACCACGCCGCTGGCGATCTCCGGCACCTCGAGCGCGAACAGCTTGCGGACCAGCGCCGGGTGGGTGCGCGACACGGTGATCGACGGGCCCTTCGGCCCCTTGGTGACGCTGGTGACGTAGACGCGGATGCGTGAGCCGTGCGTGTACTCCTCGCCCGGCACCTGCTCCTCGGGCGGGAGGATCGCCTCCACCGTTCCCAGGTCGATGTGGATCATCCGCGGGTTCGGACCCTGCTGGATGACACCGGCGACGATGTCGCCCTCGCGGCCCCGGAACTCGCCGAGGACCGCGTCGTCGGCGATGTCGCGCAGACGCTGGTTGATGACCTGCTTCGCCGCGAAGGCGGCGATGCGGCCGAAGTCGCTCGGGCTGTCCTCGGCCTCGCCGATGACGTTGCCCTCGTCGTCGTGCTCTGGCACGTAGACGGTGACATGTCCGGTCTTGCGGTCGAGGTGCACGCGCGCGGCCGGCGGCTGGTCGCCGTGACCGTGCCGGTGGTCGGCCTGGTTGGTGTGCTTCAGGTAAGCGGTCAGGATGGCCTGCTCGATGATCTGCACCAGCTCGTCGAACGGGATCTCCTTCTCGCGCTCCATGAGACGCAAGACGCTGAGGTCGATGTCCATGCCGGCCTCCTCTATTCAGATCTCGCCGCCACGCGATGGCGCGGCGGACTCAGTCCTCCAGGGTACCCGAGATTCCGGAAGCCGTGTGAGCCGGGTACCGTGCACACCATGACGTCCCCTACCCGAGCGGCCGCCCACGTCGAGCGGATGCCCGCTGTGCGCGTGCTCGCACGCGTGGGGCTCGCCGCCATCGGCATCCTGCACATCCTGATCGGCGTGATCGCCCTGGCGGTCGCCTTCGGTTCCGGCGGCAATGCCGACCAGAGGGGCGCGCTCCAAGCAGTCGTCGCGGTGCCCGGCGGCCTCTTCGCGCTCTGGGCGGTGATCGTCGGACTCGTCTTCCTCTCGCTGTGGCAGATCCTCCAGGCGTTCACGGCGCACGGGGCCGGCGAGAAGGTCATCGAGGTGGTGAAGTGCGTCGTGTACGCCGCGCTTGCCGTGATCGCGGTCTCGATCGCCCTGGGCGGCCGGAGCAACTCGTCGTCCTCCGAGAAGTCGAGTTCCGCCAAGCTGCTGGCCATGCCGGGCGGCGTCTTCCTGCTCGCGGCGATCGGCGTGATCATCGTGGTCGTCGGGGTGGTGTTCATCGTCAACGGTGTGACCCACCGCTTCGAGCGCGACCTGCGCCTCCCGCCGAACCGCTGGGCCTACATCACCACGACCCTCGGCCGAATCGGCTACGTCGCGAAGGGCATCGCGCTGATCATCGTCGGCGGCCTGGTGGTGTTCGGCGCGATCACCTCCGATCCGAGCAAGGCCGGCGGGCTGGACGGCAGCCTCAAGGCGCTGACGAAGGTGCCCTTCGGGGTGTTCCTGCTCATCCTGATCGCGCTCGGGCTGATCGCCTACGGCGCCTTCTGGTGCGTGCGCGCGTACGCGTCGCGGCTCAAGGAGCCGTGACCCGCGCCCCTCTCGACGGTCAGGCGGTGGCGAAGATGTCCGAGATCGCCGCGACGTCCTCCGCGGACGGGGACCACGCGGTCGCCGCCTCGGCGTTCGCCACGATCTGCTCCGGCTTGGTCGCGCCGGCGATGACGCTGGTGAGCCCGGGCTGCGCCAGCAGCCACCCGAAGGTCGCCGCGAGCATCGTCACGCCGCGTTCGTCGCAGAACGCCTGGAAGCGGTCCATCCGATCCCAGGGCGCGTTGTCGAGCAGGTGCTTGCGGGCGCTCATGATGCGGCTGTCGGCCGGGCCGCCCTCTCGGGTGAACTTACCGGTGAACAGTCCGTTGTAGAGGGGGAAGTACGGCAGGAAGCCGAGGCCGTAGCGGTTCACCGCCGGCAGCACCTCACGCTCGGCGTCGCGAGCGAGGAGGCTGTACTCGTTCTGCGCGGAGACGAACTTAGGATGGCGGTTCAGCTCGGCGGTGAACTCGGCCTCAGCGATCTCCCAGCCGGCGAGGTTGGAGTGCCCGATGTAGCGGATCTTGCCCTCCCGGATGAGGTCGTCGAGGGTGGCGAGCGTCTCCTCGATCGGAGTGATCCCGTCGGGCCGGTGCAGCTGGTAGAGGTCGATCCAGTCGGTCTGCAGACGGCGGAGCGAGCTCTCGACCGCCAGTCGGATGTAGCGGCGGGACGCGCGCGCATCCCAGTCGGGGCCGTTGACGCCGGCCATGTCCATCCCGAACTTCGTGGCGAGCACGATGCGGTCGCGCTTGCCGCGCAGGGCGTTTCCCATCAGCGTCTCGGAGAGGCCGCGCTCCTTGCCGTAGATGTCGGCCGTGTCGAACAGCGTCACGCCCGCGTCGATCGCCGCGCCGATGACGGCGTCCGTGCCCTCCTGCGTCTCGGTCCGGGTGCCCGTGCGGCCGAAGTTGTTGCAGCCGAGCCCGACGGTCGACACGACGAGTCCGGAGCGGCCGAGGGTGCGGTATTCGATGTTCGCCATGGTCCGAGTCTAGGCACGCGACGGAGGCCGGATGGGCGGGCGGAACCTGTCCACAGCGAGGGAGGTCCACGAGTTATCCCCCATGTCCGATTCTCGCGAGTGCGCGTCGGTGGCGCGCTCTAGAGTCGACCCATGAGCAGTTCCTTCGCCTACCTTCTCCGCACCCCGAGCCCCATCGGGCGGCTCGAACTCACGAGCGACGGCACCGCCGTGACGTCGCTCTCCATCGAGCGCGCCGGGCGGCTGCCGCTCGAGGAGCACCCCGAACGCAGCACCGCCGTGCTCGACGACGCGGCGGCGCAGCTCGCCGAGTACTTCGAGGGCTCGCGCCGGGTGTTCGACGTGCCGGTGCGGCTACAGGGCACCCCCTTCCGCCAGGCGGTGTGGGAGCGGCTCGCCTCGCTCGAGTTCGGAACGTTCGTCTCGTACGGCGAACTGGGTGCGTCGCTGGGTCACGCCGGGTACGGC
>JAEWJG010000208.1 GCA_023386675.1 Actinomycetes bacterium | reverse complement strand
CCCGGAGCTCGACCGGTACCGCGCGGAGCTGGTCCGCGCGGGCGTGCTGCTCGCGGCCGACGCGCTGGACCCGGCGAGCGCGGGAGCGAGCGTGCGCTGCGCGGGCGAGGAGCGCATCCTGAGCCGTCCGGCCATGAGCGGGGTGAGCGCCCTGTGGATGGTCGAGACGGCCTGCGAGGACGAGGCGCTGGAGTGGGCGCGACGGCTGCCGCTCGCGTCGGGGACGGTGGAGGTGCGCCGCGTGGCGGGCGACGACGGGCGATGACCGGCGAGGGGACCACGGAGGACGCGGCTCTCGACCGTGCGGCGGAGACCCGGCGCGCGGTCGAGTCGGTGTGGCGCATCGAATCCGGCCGGCTCATCGCCGGGCTCGCCCGGTCCACAGGCGACGTCGGCCTCGCCGAGGAGCTCGCCCAGGATGCGCTGGTCGCGGCGCTGGAGCAGTGGCCGGAGTCCGGCATCCCACGCAACCCCGGCGCGTGGCTGACGACGGTGGCGAAGCGCCGCGCGGTCGACGGCTGGCGGCGCCGCGAACGCCTCGACGACCGCTACGCCGCGCTCGCGCACGACCTGGAGCAGGAGCTCGGCCGTGACGACCCCGCCCGGGCCGCACAGGAGCCCATCGGCGACGACCTGCTGCGGCTGGTGTTCGTCGCGTGCCACCCGGTACTCCCGCAGGCGTCGCGCGTCGCCCTGACCCTACGGCTGCTCGGCGGCCTCTCGACGGAGGAGATCGCCCGGGCCTTCCTCGTTCCCCCGTCGACCATGGCCCAGCGCATCGTGCGCGCGAAGAGGACGCTCAGCGCCGCAGGCGTGCCGTTCGAGGTGCCGGAGCGGGCCGAGTTCGCCGACCGGCTGGCGTCGGTGCTCGAGGTCGTCTACCTGATCTTCAATGAGGGCTACTCGGCGACCGCGGGCGACGACTGGATGCGTCCCGACCTCTGCCGCGAAGCGCTTCGGCTGGGCCGCGTGCTCGCCGAGCTGACCCCGCGCGAGCCGGAGGTGCACGGGCTGGTGGCGCTGATGGAGCTGCAGGCGTCGCGCCTCGGCGCGCGGACCACGGAGGACGGGGCGCCCATCCTGCTGCAGGACCAGGACCGCGCGCGCTGGGACCGGGTCCTGATCGGGCGCGGGGTCGCCGCGCTGGAGCGGTCGGACACGCTGCGGCTGACCCGGCGCCCGCCGGTGAGCCGCGGACCGTACGCGCTGCAGGCGGCCATCGCGGCCTGCCACGCGACCGCGGCGACGCCCGAGGCGACCGACTGGGAGGAGATCGTGGCGCTCTACGGCGCGCTGGCGTCGCTGCGGCCCTCTGCCGTCGTCGAGCTGAACCGCGCGGTCGCGCTGTCGATGGCGTACGGGCCGGAGGCCGGGCTGGAGGTCGTCGACCGGCTGGCGGTCGAGGGCGCGCTGTCGTCGTACCACCTCCTCCCGTCGGTCCGCGCCGATCTGCTGCTGCGGCTGGGACGTACGGCGGAGGCGCGGCAGGAGTTCGAGCGCGCAGCCGCCATGACGGACAACGCCCGGGAGCGGGACCTGCTGCTCGCGCGAGCCGCGGAATGCCTCTGAGTCGCGCATCCCTCGCTCCCATCTCCGGCGGAGGGGGCGACACTGGGAGCATGCGCGTGCTGCTCAAGCTCCTGCTCGACTGCGACCCGGACGCCGCCTGGCGTGCCCTGCAGAGCCCGACGGCGTTCCGCGAGGTCGCGATGCCGTGGCTCGACTTCCGGTCGGAGGAGCCGGGCGGCTTCCCGACGCGGTGGGGGGCCGAGCACCGCGTGCGGGTGAAGGCGCTCGGTGCGTTCACGGTGGGAACGCAGGCGATCCGGCTCGACACGCTGCGTTCCACGGACCCGCGGGAGCAGCGGACGCGCATCCTGCGCGACAGCGGCGGCGGCACGGGCGGAGCGCTGGCCGCCATCCCGCACCTGGATCATCGGATGGCGATCGCGCCCGACCCCGCGGGCCCCGACGAGGACGGTCGGCTGCGGACGCTGTACCGCGACCAGCTGATCGTGCGCGCCGGCGTTCTGACCCCGATCGCCTGGTACACGATGTGGGCGTTCTGGCAGTGGCGCGGGGTGCGCCTCAAGCGGCTGGCCCCTACCTGGGCCTACGATCCGGAGGTACGCCCGGCGGACGACGAGCAGCCGGAGACGGGAGCGGTGCAGAGATGACCAGCGTGGAGCAGTCCCCGAGCGATGCGGCGAGCGACGCGCGTGCCGTGACGGCGGTGCAGACGGCCGACTGGCGGCGGCGCGTGTTCGCACTGTACGCGTCGGTGCGCCGCCTCGCCGCGCATGACCCGGCCGAGGCGCACGCGCACTGGATCTCGTGCCGCAACGACCTGTTCTCGTCCCACCCGGCCTCCCCGCTGCTGCCAGAAGACCGTGACCGCTTCACCGGGCTGCCGGTCGCCTCCTACGACCCGGACTGGCGGTTCGAGCTGCCCATCCATCCGTCCGCGTCGCCGGTGCGGATGGAGGTGGAGACCGGCACCGACGGCGTCGTGCCCTTCGACCTGCTCGGCACCGTGCGCGTCCCGCTCGCGGGGACGCTGGACGTCTGGCGGCTCGCGTCGTACGGGGGCGGGCTGTTCGTGCCGGTCAAGGATGCGCTGGCCGGCCGCCCAGGCGGGACCTACGGCGGCGGACGCTACCTGATCGACACCGTCAAGGGCGCCGACCTCGGGCTGGACGACGGCGATGGAGAGGCGTCGCTCGTGCTGGACTTCAACTTCGCGTACAACCCGTCGTGCGCGTACGACCCCGCATGGGCGTGCCCGCTCGCGCAGGCGAGCAACACGCTCGCGATCGAGGTGCCGGTCGGCGAGCGCTACGCCGGCGCGTGACCGCTCCGCCCCGCCTCGATTTGCGCCAAATCTCGGTTCTCGAGGCAGCGTTCCCGCGATTTGTGCCAAATCGCGGCTGTCGGGGCGTCATCGGCGCGATTTGGCACACATCGTGCGGGCGCCGTGACCGTCAGCGGGTGACGAGGGTCAGGCGCTGCGTCGGGCGGGTCATCGCGACGTAGAGGGACGCGGCGCCGCGCGGCGACTCGGCGGCGAGCGCATCCGGGTCGGCGAGCACGACGGCGTCGAACTCCAGGCCCTTCGCCTCGTACCCGGTCAGCACGGCGATCGGGCGGCTGAGGCCCGCAGCGCCGCGGCCGGCGGCATCCCCGAAACGGGCGGCGACCGCGGACGAGACGGCGGGAAGGTCCGCCGCAGTCGTGATCACCGCGAGCGTCCCCTGGTCGTCGATCCCGCGGTCGTAGGCGACCGCTTCCGCGACGGCCGCACCGAGCACGTCCGGGGCGTCCGCCTCCACGCGCCGGATCGGCCAGTCGCCCTCGCGCACGGCGCGCGTCGGCGTGATCGGCAGCCCGGCGTCCGCGGCGACCCGCTCGGCCTCGCGCGTGATCTGCGCGGGCGTGCGGTAGTTGACGGTCAGCTCTTCGAGGCGCCACGCGTCCTTGAACACCGGATCGAGCGCCTCCCGCCAGCTCGTCGCCCCGGCGGCGGACGCCACCTGAGCGATGTCGCCGACGATCGTGAACGACTTCATCGGGCACCGCCGCACCAGCACACGCCACTGCATCGGCGAGAGCTCCTGCGCCTCGTCGACGACGACGTGACCGTAGGTCCAGCTCCGGTCGGCGGCCGCACGCTCGGCGGTCGTTCCGTGGTCGGTCTGCTCGGCGAAGCCGTCGGCCAGCTGTTCGGCGCTGACCAGACCCTGGACGCCCATGTTCCGGATGGCCGCCCGCGCGTTCTCGAGGTCGCGCTTGCGCTGCCGCTCCCGCTCGCGGTCGGCCGGGTCGGCGCGGCCGGGGAAGTCGCCGAGGAGCTCGGCCGCCTCGTCGAGCAGCGGCACATCCGACACCGTGAAGGCCGCGCTCCGCTCGCGCTGGAGGGCCGCGCGCTGCTGCGCCGACCAGCGCGGCGTCAGCTCGGCCAGCCACGCCGGACGGGCGAACAGGTCCTGCAGCAGCTTCTGCGGTGTCAGCGGCAGCCACGCGGTGTTCAGCAGGACGCGGACGTCGTACGACGTGCGCAGGTCCTCCCGCAGCACCTTCAGGTCGGCGTCGTCGATCGTCGAGCCTCCGGCGCGCAGCTGCGACGCGAGCTGGTCGGTCAGCTCTGAGAGCGCCGCCTTGACGAAGGTCACGCGCGCCACATTGTGCGGCTTGCCGGTGCGCTGGGCCTTCGCGATGGCCCGGTGGATGAGCGCCGGCTCGACCACCAGCCGCTCGTTGTCGACGACGATCGTCTGCGGCTCGTCCGGCGCCTTCTGCCGCGACCTCACCGCGCGCTGCAGCAGGCGGGCCATCTGCGCAGAGCCCTTCAGCACCGCCGCCTCCGGCGCATCCTGGGCCGTCGTCTCCACGCCGGGGAACAGCTCGCCGAGGCTCGACATGACCACGCCGGTCTCGCCCAGGGACGGCAGCACCGCCTCGATGTAGCGCAGGAACGCGGTCGACGGGCCGACGACGAGAACGCCGGAGGCGCTCAGCCGCTGGCGGTTCGCGTACAGCAGGTAGGCGGCGCGGTGCAGCGCGACGGCCGTCTTGCCGGTGCCCGGACCGCCCTGCACGACGAGCGCGCCGCGGAGGTCGGAGCGGATGATGCGGTCCTGCTCGGCCTGGATCGTCGCGACGATGTCGTGCATCCGTCCGGTGCGCTGCGCGGTCAGGGCGGCGAGCAGCGCGCCCTCGCCCTGCACCCGTTCCCCGGCCCGGTCGCCGTCGAGCAACGCCTCGTCGAAGACCTCGTCGTCGATGCGAGTGACCTGACGCCCCGACATCGTGAGATGGCGGCGGGCACGCACGCCCATCCGCTCGCTCGCCGTCGCCTGGTAGAACGCCCCGGCCTGCTGCGCGCGCCAGTCGACCAGCAGCGATCGCTGGTCGTCGTCGCGCAGGCCGATGCGGCCGATGTAGCGGTGGTCGGAGCCGTCGACCGGCTCCTCGAGCAGCAGCCGGCCGAACACGAGCCGCGCATCCACATCCCGGAGCTGCGTCAGCTGGTCCTCGTAGAGCCGCGCGAACGCATCCCGTTCGCTGCGCGCCTGGTGGTTGCTGCCGACGCTGTCGCGGCGCACACGGGAGAGCCGCTCCTCGGTCTCTGCGCGCAGCTGATCCAGCCGCTCATACAGCCCCGAGACCACGGCGCGTTCGCGATCGAGCTCCGACTCCTGCACGCCCTGGACCGCCTCTCATTACCGGGCCGACAGTCTACGACCTCCGGATGAGTGGATGCTCTCAGCAGTCGTACGGCCCGATGCCGTAGAGTGTGAGTCTGCGGGCCGATCGTCGCCCGCTGCGTCGTAGAACGCTTCGCGTCGCGCCGGGCCCTTGCTCCGCACGCTTCTCTTCATACGGCGAACGATCGCGCTGTTCGGCGCGCTCGCCATCCCGATCCGCCGCGGCATGACGCCGCGCGGGTCTCCTGCCGGAAAGGCACCCCAATGACTTCCACCACCTTCGCCGAGCTCGGCGTCCCGGCCCCGCTCGTCGCGGCGCTGGCCGCCGACGGCAAGACCACGGCGTTCCCCATCCAGGCGGACACGCTGCCCGACGCCCTCGCGGGCAAGGACGTGCTCGGCCGCGGCAAGACCGGCTCGGCAAGACCATCGCGTTCGCCCTGCCGCTCGTCTCCCGCCTCGGCACCGTCCTCGCCGGCGGCAGCCGACGCGCCGGACGCCCGCTGGCCCTCGTGCTGGCCCCGACCCGCGAGCTCGCGACGCAGATCGCCGCGACGTTCCGCCCGCTGGCGGACGCCTACTCGCTGCGCGTCTCGACCGTCTTCGGCGGCGTGTCGCAGAACAAGCAGGTCGCCGAGCTGAAGGCCGGCGTCGACATCCTCGTCGCCTGCCCCGGCCGCCTCGAGGACCTCATGAAGCAGGGCTTCGTCTCCCTCGACGCGGTCGAGATCACCGTGCTCGACGAGGCCGACCACATGGCCGACCTGGGCTTCCTGCCCGTCGTCACCCGCATCCTCTCCGCCACGCCGGCCGACGGACAGCGCCTGCTGTTCTCGGCGACGCTCGACAACGGCGTGGACAAGATCGTGAACCGCTTCCTCCACTCCCCCGTGCTCCACTCGGTCGACGACGAGACCAGCCCGGTCGAGGCGATGACCCACCACGTGCTGCAGGTGGACACCCCGGACGAGAAGAAGACGCTCGTGGAGGCGCTCGCGTCGGGCACCAGCCGCCGCATCCTCTTCACCCGCACCAAGCACCAGGCGAAGAAGCTCGCCAAGCAGCTGACTGCGTCCGGCATCCCCGCCGTCGACCTGCACGGAAACCTCGCGCAGAACGCCCGTGACCGCAACCTGGCCGCGTTCGGCGACGGCAGCGTGAAGGTGCTGGTGGCGACGGATGTGGCCGCGCGCGGAGTGCACGTGGACAATGTGGAGCTCGTGGTCCACGTCGACCCGCCGGCGGAGCACAAGGCGTACCTCCACCGCTCGGGCCGCACGGCGCGCGCGGGCAGCGCGGGCGACGTCGTGACGGTGATGCTGACGGCCCAG
>JAEWJG010000189.1 GCA_023386675.1 Actinomycetes bacterium | reverse complement strand
CCGGTGGACCCCCGGCTCTGCGCTTCCTCCAGCATCTGGTGGGCGCGAGCGTAGACGGCGTCGATGTCCGCACCTGCGCGAGCCGCGTGGCTCCGCGCCTCCGGCTCGGACATGCCCGCATAGATCCAGGTCGCGAGCTGGCCGGCGGCCGCCGTCAAGCGATCGCCGCTGCCTGCCCACGTGCGGGCGATGTAGGCGAAGACCGCAGACTGCTCGGGCGACCACCATCCCATCCCTGCGGGATCGGCGTAGCTGTACTGCAGGCCCACGGGCGCCACCTTGCCGGGGTTGAGACAGAAGCCCTGCGCGCCGTCGTCGAAGCGGTAGGCGCCGAGCCACCAGCCGTCAGCCGACAGGTAGCCGGGCCCATGCCCGACGCCCGCGAGGGCCCGCGCGGGAGGTGCGGCGGCGAACAGGCTCTGCAGCACGCCGAGGAAGACGGCGAGGCCGACGAGGGTCACCGCGGTGATCAGGGAGAGAGGTCGTTGCGTCATGCATCCACCGTCGCGGCGACGACGACCGTTGCGACGGGCCGACCGCGAATCGGTGGAGAACCCGGACCCGGCCGCGCCTGTGCACAGGTGATCGGTTTCGGGCCGTACAGCCGGAGGCGCTAAAGTTCTTCCTGGCGAATTTATCTCGGCGTCGAGCTATCCTCGCGCCGGACCGCCCGGAGATACCAGCCGGCAGCTCACCAAGCGCACCGGACCATCAGCGGATTGGATAACCGTGGATCTATACGAGTACCAGGCCAGAGACCTGTTTGAGAAGTACGGGGTCCCGGTGCTTCCGGGCATCGTCGCGGACACTCCCGAGGAGGTGCGCGCGGCGGCCGAGAAGCTCGGCGGCGTCACCGTCGTCAAGGCGCAGGTGAAGGTCGGCGGTCGCGGCAAGGCCGGCGGCGTCAAGGTCGCGAAGAACCCGGACGAGGCAGAAGAGGCCGCGAAGGCGATCCTGGGTCTGGACATCAAGGGCCACGTGGTCCGCCGGGTCATGGTCGCCGGCGGTGCCCGCATCGCGCGCGAGTTCTACTTCTCGGTGCTGCTCGACCGCGCCAACCGCTCCTACCTCTCGCTGACCAGCGTCGAGGGCGGCATGGAGATCGAGCAGCTCGCCGTCGAGAAGCCGGAGGCGCTCGCCCGCATCGAGGTCGACCCGCGCGGCGGCGTCGACCACGCCAAGGCCGTCGAGATCGCCAAGGCCGCCGGCTTCCCGGACGACCTCGTCGAGAAGGTCGCCGACGTCTTCGTGAAGCTGTACGAGGTCTACACCGGCGAGGATGCGACGCTCGTCGAGGTGAACCCGCTGGTCCTCACCGAGGAGGGCGACATCATCGCCCTCGACGGCAAGGTGACCCTCGACGAGAACGCCGACTTCCGCCACCCCGACCACGAGGCGCTCGAGGACAAGGCCGCGGCCGACCCGCTGGAGGCCAAGGCCAAGGCCGCGAACCTCAACTACGTCAAGCTCGACGGCCAGGTCGGCATCATCGGCAACGGCGCGGGTCTGGTCATGTCGACCCTCGACGTCGTCTCCTACGCGGGCGAGAAGCACGGCGGGGTCAAGCCGGCGAACTTCCTCGACATCGGCGGCGGCGCGTCCGCCGAGGTGATGGCGAACGGCCTGGACGTCATCCTGAACGACCCGCAGGTGAAGAGCGTGTTCGTGAACGTCTTCGGCGGCATCACCGCCTGCGATGCGGTCGCGAACGGCATCGTGAAGGCGCTCGAGATCCTCGGCGACGAGGCCAACAAGCCGCTGGTGGTCCGCCTGGACGGCAACAAGGTCGACGAGGGCCGCCGCATCCTGACCGAGGCGAACCACCCGCTGGTGACCCTCGCGCTCACCATGGACGAGGGCGCCGACAAGGCCGCCGAGCTGGCCGCGAAGTAAGCGAAGGACGAACAACAATGTCTATCTTCCTCAACAAGGACTCGAAGGTCATCGTCCAGGGCATCACGGGCGGCGAGGGCACCAAGCACACCGCGCTGATGCTGAAGGCCGGCACCCAGGTCGTCGGCGGCGTGAACGCGCGCAAGGCCGGAACGACCGTCACCCACGGCGACGTGGAGCTGCCGGTGTTCGGCACCGTCGTCGAGGCGATCGAGAAGACCGGGGCGGACGTCTCGATCATCTTCGTGCCGCCGGCGTTCGCGAAGGACGCGATGGTCGAGGCGATCGACGCCGAGATCCCGCTCCTCGTGGTCATCACCGAGGGCATCCCGGTGCAGGACTCCGCCGAGGCGTGGGCGTACGCCAAGGAGAAGGGCGGCAAGACCCGGATCATCGGCCCGAACTGCCCCGGCATCATCACGCCGGGTGAGTCGCTCGTCGGCATCACCCCTGCGACGATCACAGGCAAGGGCCCGATCGGCCTGGTGTCGAAGTCGGGCACGCTGACCTACCAGATGATGTACGAGCTCCGCGACCTCGGCTTCTCGACCGCCATCGGCATCGGCGGCGACCCGATCATCGGCACGACGCACATCGATGCGCTCGCCGCGTTCGAGGCCGACCCGGAGACCAAGGCGATCGTCATGATCGGCGAGATCGGCGGCGACGCGGAGGAGCGGGCTGCCGACTTCATCAAGGCGAACGTCACCAAGCCGGTCGTCGGCTACGTCGCCGGCTTCACGGCGCCCGAGGGCAAGACCATGGGCCACGCCGGCGCCATCGTCTCCGGCTCCGCGGGCACCGCGCAGGCCAAGAAGGAGGCGCTGGAGGCCGCGGGCGTGAAGGTCGGCAAGACCCCGTCCGAGACCGCCGCGCTGCTCCGCGAGGTGTACGCCGCGCTCTGACGCGACCGCGACGCATCACACGAGGCCGGGATCCGCGAGGGTCCCGGCCTCGCCGCATCCTGCGCGACTACTCCCTGCCCGACCGCGCCCTCCCGGCGTTACAGTGTGCCCACCCGGGGACCGGGGGAAGGGGGACGCCATGGCGCGCCTGACCAACGCCGAGCTGCTGCAGCGCATCGCGGCTCTCGAGCAGGAGAACGCCGCGCTGCGGGGGCAGGGCGGCGACGGCGAGATCACGACGCCGCTGACACCCCTACCGCCAGAACGGCACCGGCGCAGCTGGGGGTGGACGCTGCTGGCCGTCGTGCTCATCGTGCTCGGCGCCGTGCTCGCCCCGGTGGCCGTCGTCTCGTCGTGGGCCAAGGCGCAGCTCACCGACACGGACTCGTTCGTCGCGACCTACGCGCCGCTCGCGCACGACCCGGGGGTGCAGTCCTTCGTCACCGACGAGGCCGTGAAGGCCATCCAGGATCACGTCGACATCCCGAAGCTCACCGACCAGGTCGTCGACGGCATCACGGGTCTCGGCACCGGCCCGGTCGCCACCAAGGCGCTGAACGCCCTGAAGGCACCGCTCGCGCAGGGGATCGTCTCGCTGGTCCAGTCGACGATCGAGCGGTTCGTGGCCTCGGACGCGTTCGTCCAGGTCTGGCAGCAGGCGTTGCGGACGAGCCACGACCAGCTGATCGCCACCATGAACAACGACCCGAAGGCGGCCGTGACGGTCGGATCGGACGGCTCGGTCGGCATCCAGCTCGCCCCGATCATCGCGCGCGTGAAACAGCTGCTGGTGGATCAGGGCATCACCTTCGCGTCCCAGATCCCGACAGTGGACAAGACGATCACCGTGGCGCAGAACTCGTCCATCCCGACGCTGCAGGTCTTCTACAGCCTCGCCATCGCGGCGGGGGCCTGGCTCCCGTGGGTGGCGATCGGCCTCCTGGCGCTGGGGGTGATCGTCGCCCGCCGTCGTGCCCTCGCGCTGGTCTGGTCGGCGGTGGCGCTCGGACTCGCGATGGCGCTCACCCTCGCGGCGATCGGTGTCGGACGGGTCGTGTTCGTATCCTCCGCCTCGCCGTCCCTCGTGCCCTCCGGCCTCGCGCGGACGCTGTACTCGACGGTGACCGACGCGATGATCGACACCGCCGTCGCAGTGCTCGTTCTTGCGATCGCGATCGCCCTGGTCGACTGGCTGGCCGGTCCGTTCGGGGTGCCGCGCCGCCTGCGCGGCTTCTTCGGCTCGGGGGTCACCTGGGTGCGGGGCTCGGCCGAGCGCCACGGCATCACGACGGGCAGGGCCGGCGCGTGGATGTACACCCAGCGCGTCCTCCTGCGCTCCGCCGTCGCCGTGATCGCGGCCGCTGTGGTGCTGTTCGTGCGTCCGCTGACGCCCGCGCTGATCATCTGGACGCTGGTGATCGCCGTCCTGGTGATCGCCGCGCTGGAGCTGCTGCAGCGCCCCGTCATCACGGTTCCGGAGTCGGCGGACGACGACACGCCGGTCGTGACGGTGCCCTGAGCCCGACGGTCTCCTGAGCGCCGAAGTGTCGGCCGGGCGGCGGGGGTGCGCGCCGGTAGGCTCCGTTCGGTCATGAGTCGTACATCCGTCGCCCTGCTCGCCGCGCTGGAGGCGCTCATCGTGGCCGCCATCGGCCTGGGGATCTGCCTGGTCCCGATCACGATCCTGTGGGCGGCGCAGTACCACCTCGGCGCGGACTTCACCGTGGTGTGGCGTTCGGCGGCCGACGTGTGGCTGGTCGGTCACGGTGTCAACCTCACGGTCGCGCTGGACCCGCAGACCGTCGCCGAGCTCGGTCTGCCGGCCGCGGGGACGCCGTTCCAGGTGACGATCGCGCTGCTCGGCTTCGCCGCTCTGACGGCCGGGCTCGGTGTCCGGACCGGGATGCGGGCGGCGGAGACCGCGCAGCGAGTGGCCGGCGCACTGAGCGCCCTGGCGACATTCGCCGTCATCTCGACCGTCGTCGTGCTGTCCTCCGGGTCCGCGGTGGTGCACCCGTCGGTGTGGCAGGGGATCGTGCTGCCGCCGTTCGTATACGCGCTCGGCATCGCCGCCGGCTTCGGCTTCGCCGCGCTGCGTGGAGCGCCGGACGACGAGGCGCGGCCGGCGTCGGCCGAAGGCGCGGACGCTCCCGCGGCCGGACCCGGTGGCACCGGCACTGCGGTGCTGTCCGTCCTCCGCACCCGGACCTCCGCCGTCCCCGAGCAGGTGCGCAGCGGTGCACTGGCCGCGCTGCGGGCGGGGACCGCCGCGACGGCGGTCGTGATCGGGGTCGCCGCGCTCATCCTGGCGCTGCTGATCTTCGGGCATTACGGCACGATCATCAGCCTGTACGAGCAGGTGCAGTCCGGAGTGGTCGGCGGAGTCGCGCTCACCATCGGGCAGCTCGCCGTGCTCCCGAACATCGTCATCTGGATGGCATCCTGGCTGGTCGGACCGGGCTTCGCGATCGGGACGGGGTCGTCGGTCAGCCCGCTCGGCACCGATCTCGGACCGCTCCCGGGCCTGCCGCTCTTCGGCGTCATCCCTCCCGGCGGCTTCGCCTTCGGGCTGGCCGGCGTCGTCGTGCCGCTGCTCGCCGGCTTCCTCGCCGGGGCGCTGCTGCGGGCACGGTCGGATGCGGTCGCCGCCCGCTTCGACGGGCTCCGCGACCGTGTCTTCGTCGCGCTCGGGATCGGCGTCGTCGCCGGCCTCCAGCTCGGCCTGCTCGCGTGGTGGTCGTCGGGCGCGATCGGACCGGGACGCCTGCACGACGTCGGCCCGAACCCGTGGCTCGTCGGGGCCCTCGGTGCGGCGGAGGTCGCGG
>JAEWJG010000024.1 GCA_023386675.1 Actinomycetes bacterium | reverse complement strand
GACCGGTCGGTCCGGACGCGCGCAGCTCGGCGAGCAGAACGCGCACGTCGCCGAGGGCGGAGCGGGCGGTGGATGCGATGGTCGCAAGCGCCTCATCCACCGCGTCCGGGTCGGACTGCCGCGCGTACCGTGCTCCGTCCGCCTGTGCGATGACCACCGCGAGGGAGTGGGCGACGACGTCGTGCATGTCGCGGGCGATGCGCGTGCGCTCCTGCTCCACCACGACGTCCTCGACCGCACGGTCGCGCACCAGCTCCGCCTCGTCGCGGGCGCGCCGCGCGGCGCGAGCGTTCCGCCAGGTGCGTACCAGCAGCCCCAGCACCCAGGACAGCCCGAGCACGGTCACGCTCACCACGAACAGGAACGCGAACTGCAGAGCGACGCTCGCGATCTGGCTCGACAGCAGGTCGTAGTAGCCCTGCGCCACCGCGGCGGTCACCGTCAGGTACAGCGCCGCGACGAACGCGCCGACGCTGGCCGAGATCAGCCCGGCCGCGCGCACCACGCGGTCGCCGTACGCCGCCGTCGCATAGAGCACGGTCAGCACGCCCAGGTCGCTGACCAGGATGCTGTGCCCGGTGGTCATCTGCAGCACCGCGGCCAGCCAGGCCAGGGAGAGGGCGACCGCGGGCGACATCCGCCGCAGCGCGACGGCCACCGCGAACACGGTGATCACGACGAAGGCGGAACGGTCCTGCTCCCCCACCAGAAGGCAGAACACCTGGAACAGGACGGCTCCGACGATGTCGACCGTGAGCTGCGTGCGCGTCAGCCGCCGCACCAGCTGGGCACGGTCGGCGTCATCCTCCGCGACCTCCGCTCCACCGCTGGACGCCAGCCAGACGAGCACCGACGGCCCCTGCCCCCCGATGACCCCGCCCGGAGCGGCCGCGCCGCCCTGCGCCACGCGCTGACGGGCCACGAGGAACCCGAGCAACCACGCCGCCACGAAGATCACCGCGAGCAGCAGGCTCATCAGCAGGAACCCGACGCCCTGGCTGGTGTAGTAGCCGCCGATGACCGGCCCGAACTGCGGGAACTTGAGGTCGCCCCGCACCGTGAACAGGTACGCCGTCGCCGGCGCCAGCAGGATCGCGGAGGCGAAGTCGAGCCACCGCAGCACCCGGCCGCCGTGCGCCGCGACTCCCACCAGCGCCACCACGACGGCGATGGCCGCGATGACGCGGAAGGCCCCGGGCAGCGACTCCTGCTCCGTCAGCTCCACCAGCACCGCCACCCAGACCATCCCCAGGGAGACCCCCGGCAGCGTGCGGGACAGCGCCACCGCGGCGCAGTAGAAGACGAGCGCCAGCGCGGCCGCCATGTCGTACGGCAGGCCGGTCACGAACCACGCGCCGAACAGCACGACCGCCAACGCGGGCTCGAGCACCCAGCGGTGCGGCGCGAGCGCGCTCAGGAGTCGGCGGCGGGAGGACATGCTTCTACCGTACGGTCCGGCCGCCGCGGGCGCCGCGACTATCCACAGGAATCATCCTCGGGATGTAGCCGAGCCGTGCCTGGGGACGACTTCGCCGGTCAGAACCCGAGCCGCCCCAGCTGCTTCGGGTCGCGCTGCCAGTCTTTCGCGACCTTCACCCGGATCGACAGGAACACATGCCGCCCCAGCAGCTCCTCGATCGGCTTGCGCGCGGTCGCCCCGACCTCGCGGATGCGGCTTCCGCCCTTGCCGATGACGATCGCCTTCTGGCTGTCGCGCTCGACGAACAGGTTCGCGTAGATGTCCACCAGGTCTTTGTCGTCGCGCTCGACCATGTCGTCGATGGTGACCGCGAGCGAATGCGGCAGCTCGTCCTCCACACCCTCCAGCACCGCCTCGCGGATGAGCTCCGCGATGCGGTCCTCCAGGCCCTCGTCGGTCGTCGCCTCCTCCGGGTACAGCGGAGCCGGCGACTCCGGGAGAAGCTTCATCAGTTCGCTCGTCAGCGTGTCGAGCTGGATGGCGCTGGCCGCCGACACCGGAACGATCGCCTCCCACTCCCGCAGCGCCGAGACCGCGAGGAGCTGCTCGGCGACCTGCGCCTTGCCCGCCGCGTCCACCTTCGTCACGATGGCGATCTTCTTGGCGCGCGGGTACGCGTCGAGCTGCTCGTTGATGAAGCGGTCGCCCGGGCCGATCTTCTCGTCGGCCGGCACGCAGAAGCCGATCACGTCGACATCGCCGAGGGTCGACTGCACGAGCGTGTTCAGCCGCTCGCCGAGCAGGGTGCGCGGACGGTGGATGCCCGGCGTGTCGACCAGGATGAGCTGGCCGTCGGGGCGGTGCATGATGCCGCGGATCGCGCGGCGGGTCGTCTGCGGCTTCGAGCTCGTGATGGCGACCTTCTCGCCCACGAGGGCGTTGGTCAGCGTCGACTTGCCCACGTTGGGGCGTCCGACGAACGAGACGAATCCGGCGTGGTAATCGGTCACGAGCGGCTCTCCTGGTGGGTGTGGCGGTCCGAGCGGTGCTTGTCCGGACGGTCCTGGTCTGCGGGCATCGGCACGTCGTCGCCGTGCGGCTCGGGCAGCAGGGCGACGTCCCGCTCCACCAGCACCGAGGCGACGTGCTTGTGCCGGCCCTCGATGCGGTCGACGGTGAAGCGCAGGCCGTGGATCGTCACGGTCGAGCCGACCTCGGGCAGCCGCCCGAGCGCCTTGGTGACGAGGCCTCCGACGCTGTCGACGTCCTCGTCCTCGATCTCGAGGTCGAACAGCTCGGCGAGGTCGTCGATGGGAAGGCGCGTCGCGATGCGGTAGCGTCCCTCGCCGAGCGGCTGGATGAGCGCGACCTCGTGGTCGTACTC
>JAEWJG010000423.1 GCA_023386675.1 Actinomycetes bacterium | reverse complement strand
GCGGTGTTGGTCTGGAAGAAGCTCTGCGGCCGCAGCCGCAGCGAGACCGGGCCCATCCGCATCGGCAGCGCCGAGTCGCGGGTGAGCACGACATCCGTCTCGCCCTCGACGACCGCCTTGTGCTCCGGCTGGAGGTTGACGGTCACCACCCGCGCGGTGGGCAGTTCGGCCAGCAGCCAGGGCAGCCCGGCGCGCACGCGTGACACCGTCGCGTCGGTGCGGGCGACGAACCGCACCATCAGTTCGCCGTCGGGGGACTCGGTGACCAGGACGAACTTCAGCTCGCCCCGGCGGTCCGGGACGCTGTACGGCTCCAGCCGCTGCCGCCCGATGAATCGCGCCAGCACCGGGAGAGCTGCGCGGATGCCGGGCGCGCAGATGCCGCACTCGCGCAGGTCCACGCCCCGGCCGGCCTCGTCGAGGATGCCGATCGTGGGAGCGTCGGCCGTGCCGCCGACGACCATCTTGGCCTTGTTGCGGTAGCCGGACTCGGCGCTCGCGACCGCGGGCAGCCAGGCGGCGTCGCCGAACGGGGCGAGCAGCTCGCGGGCCAGCTGCTCCTTGCCCTCGAGCTGCTCCGCGTAGGGAACGCCCATCAGAGTGCACGAGCGGCACACGCCGGCGTCGAAGTACGAACAGTCCATCCCGCGCCCGATTCTACGGCGCGACCACCTCGAAGCGCGCCGAGAGCAGGTCGGCCTCCCGCGACGACGGCCCGACGAGCAGCTCGAAGGCACCCGGCTCGACGACGCGCACGCCGTCGGCATCCACGATGGTGCAATCCGAGACGGGCAGTGCGATGCGCACGCGAGCGGACGCACCTGGCGCCAGGTCGACCTGCCGGTAGGCCTTCAGCTCCCGATCCGTCCAGCTGACGCTGGTCACGGCATCGCGCACGTAGGCCTGGACGGTCTCCCGAACGGGCCGGGCGCCGCTGTTGCGGACGGTCACCTCCGCGACGATCTCGTCCCCGACGCCGAGCCGGGCCTGCGCGAGTGCCAGGCCCTCATACTCGACGGTCGTGTACGACAGGCCTTCGCCGAACGCCCACGCCGGCCGCTGGGTGAGGTCGGCGTAGCGGTCGCCGTGCTGCCCGCGGAGCTGGTTGTAGTACGTGGGCTGCTGGCCGACGTGCCGGGCGAAGGAGATCGGCAGACGTCCGGAGGGCTCGATCCTTCCGGCCAGGAGCTCCGCGATCGCGCGTCCGCCGCGCATCCCGGGGTTCGCCGCCCACACCACCGCCGCCGCGTGGCGGATCGACGGCGGCAGGACCAGCGGCTTGGAGGCGAGGAGCACGACGACGACCGGCTTGCCGGTCCCGATCACGGCGTCGAGCAGAGCGTTCTGGCCCCCGATCAGCTCGAGTGTGGCGGTCGAGCGGCCCTCGCCGACCAGCTCGATCCGGTCGCCGACCACGGCGACGACGACGTCGGACGCCAGGGCTTCGGCCACGGCCTCATCGATCAGGCGCTCATCGGGTGACGAGGGCACCACCACCGGCGGCCGCGGCTGGCCGTCCGGGAAGGTGGCGCCGCGCGGGTCCTCTTCGAGCGTCAGGATGTCGGCGCCCTGGGCGTGCACGACCTCCCAGCCGTCGATCTCGCGCAGACCGTCGAGCACGGTGGTGATCATGTCGCGCGGCTGGCCGTCGAGCCAGCCGGCCTGGCCGGACCCACCGGCCCAGTCGCCGAGCTGCGTCTGGGCGTCGTCGGCGAGCGGACCGACGACCGCGACACGCAACGACGCCGACGCCAGCGGCAGTGTCCCGTCGTTCTCGAGCAGCACCAGAGATCGGCGCGCGATCTCCAGGTTGAGCTCCGCGTGCGCGGCGCTGCCGACCACCTCCTTCAGCGACGGCGAGGGCAGACGCGGGTCCTCGAACAGGCCGAGGTCGAACTTCAGCGTCAGGATGCGGGCGACGGCCGCGTGAAAGGCGTCCGGATCCAGCAGCCCCTGCTCGACCGCTTCAAGCGCGCCCTCGAAGAATGTCGGGGTTGTCATCACCATGTCGTTGCCGGCACGCACGGCGGCGGCAGCCGCGTGCGCGTAGTCCGGCTGGACCTTCTGCTCCCAGACCATGCGGCCGACGTTGTCCCAGTCGGTGATGAGGGTGCCGGTGTAGCCCCATTCGCCGCGGAGCACATCGCTGAGCAGCCAGTCGTTCACGGTGATCGGGACGCCGTCGGTGCTCTGGTAGCCGAGCATGAAGGTGCGGCACCCCTCGCGGGCGACGCGTTCGAACGGCGGAAGGAACCAGCTGCGCAGCTTGCGGCGGGACAGGTCCGCCTCGCTCGCGTCGCGGCCGCCCTGGGTCTCGGAGTACCCGGCGAAGTGCTTCGCCGTCGCGAGGATGGCGGTCGGGTCGTCCAGTCCGGCGCCCTGGTAGCCGCGGACCATCGCGCTCGCGAGCTCTCCGATGAGGAAGGGGTCCTCGCCGAAGGTCTCACTGATCCTGCCCCACCGCAGATCGCGGGCGATACAGAGAACGGGGGAGAAGGTCCAGTGCACGCCGGTCGCGGCGACCTCCTCCGCGCTGGCGCGGGCGACGCGCTCGATCAGCTCCGCGTCCCAGGACGCGGCCATCCCGAGCTGGGTCGGGTAGATGGTCGCCCCGGGCCAGAACGAGTGCCCGTGGATGCAGTCCTCCCCGACCAGCAGCGGGATCCCCAGCCGGGTCTGCTCCGTCAGCCGGTTGGCCTCCACGATGCGCTCCGGCGAGGTGTGCAGGATCGAGCCGGCATGACGCCGCAGCACATGGTCGCGCAGGTCGTCCCGCGCGTCCAGCTGCAGCATCTGGCCGACCTTCTCCTCCAGCGTCATGCGGCCGAGCAGGTCGTCGACGCGATCCGCCGTGCTGAGCGACGGGTCCTGGTAGGGGAGGGTACCCAACGCCGTCATGGCCGGTGCGGAGGGGAGGGTCGAAGTCATTCGGTAGGACTTTCCGGTGTGGTGCGGACCTGGGTGACGGCGGTGTTGATGTTCATGCCCTTGCGTTTCATCGCCCGGGCGCGCTCGCCTGCCGAACGGAGGCGCGGGATGACGTACTCGTCGATCCCGAAGTTGATCAGGGCGAGGGCGACCCCGAGCAGCGCGATGCAGAGCCCGGCGGGGACGTACCACCACCAGTAGTCGGGGAACGCGTTGTTCTGCTGCGCCCAGAAGAGGATGGTGCCCCAATTGAGGTTCGACACGGGGATCACCCCGATGAACGCGAGGGTGGTCAGTCCCAGCACCGCGGCGGTCATGGTGCCAACGAAGCTGGAGGCGATGATCGCGAGCAGGTTCGGCAGCATCTCCACCAGGATGATGCGGTGCAGCGGCTCGCCGTTGGCTCGGGCGGCCTGGATGAAGTCCCGGTTCCGCAGCGACATGGTCTGCGCGCGCAGGACGCGGGCGCCCCACGCCCATCCGGTCAGCCCCAGCACAGCGGCGATGAGGGCGAGCGGCGGGTCCTCGAACTGCGACGCGACGATGATCATCAGCGGGAGTCCGGGGATGACGAGGAACACGTTGGACAGCGCCGACAGGGACTCGCTCTTCCAGCCGCGGAGGTAGCCCGCCGTCACGCCGACGACGATCGCCACGACGGTGGCCATGATGGTCGCGAGGAAGCCGACGACGAGGACGCCGCGGGTGCCGTAGACGAGCTGGCTGAATACGTCCTGGCCGATGTGGGTCGTGCCGAGGAGGTGCGTCAACGACGGCGGCTGAAGCGTCTCGTCGAGGTGCTGCGCGTTCGGGTCGTAGGGCGCGATCAGCGGCGCGAAGATCGCGACCAGCACGAACACGCCGAGGATGATCAGCCCGGTGGCCGACTTCCGGTTGCTGAACATGGCCAGCGAGGCCCTGAGCTGCGACCAGAAGGTCGCACGGGACGGTGTTGCCGTCGGGGCGACGGCCTTCAGGTGGTACGTGGAGGGGGTCGTCATGGTCAGGCCTCCGTCTGACGGGTGCGCGGGTCGAGGATGGCGTAGGCGATGTCCGCGATGATGTTCGCGATCAGCACGGCGAGAACCAGGACGAGGAAGATGCCCTGCATCAGCGCGTAGTCCTTGGCGTTGGTGGCGTTGAGCAGCAGCAGCCCGATGCCGGGATAGGAG
>JAEWJG010000379.1 GCA_023386675.1 Actinomycetes bacterium | reverse complement strand
GTCCTGACCGCACGGCCATTCGGCGACGCCCCTGCCCCCGAGGGGACAGGGGCGTCGCCGCCCGCGTTCAGTGCGCGACGACGGGCTCCGGAGCGTCCGTCGGGTCGCCTGACGCCTCGCCGCGATCGATCGATGCGGGGGCGGCCGCCCGGCGCCGGTACAGGAACGCCGTCAGGACCGCACCGAAGGCGAAGAAGCCCGCTCCCCACCAGTACGCCGTGGCGTAGCTGTGCACCGCCGCCTCGGCCATCACCGACGGAGTCGGGGGCAGATGCGCGGCGACGTAGTCGGTGGCGGCGGTCGCGGCGAGCGTGTTCAGCAGCGCCGTGCCGATCGAACCTCCGACCTGCTGGCTCGTGTTGACCATCGCCGAGGCGACGCCGGCGTACCGCCTGTCCACGCCGAGCGTCGCGGTCTGGATGGCCGCGGGCATGGTGGAACCCATCCCGAACCCGAGGATCATGAGCGGCGGCAGGAGGTCGGCGGCGTAGTTCGCCGTGACACCGAGGTGCGTCAGGTAGACCATGCCGGACGCGGCGATCGACATGCCGATCGGGACCATCACCTTCGGGCCGAAGCGCGGCACGAAGATGTTGGTCGACAGCTGCGCGGCGAGCACCAGCATCACGATCATCGGCAGGAAGCCGAGGCCGGTCTGGATGGGCGTGAAGCGCAGGGTGGCCTGCAGGTAGTACGTGACGAACAGGAAGATGCCGAACATCCCGGCGCCGGCGATGAGGATGGCGCTGTACGACGCGCCGCGGTTGCGGTCCAGCACGATGGGCAGCGGCAGGAGGGGATGCGCGGCCCGGCGCTGCCAGAGCACGAACGCGATCAGCAGAACACCGGATGCGGCGAGGAACGCCCACGAGAGCGGTGAGTCCCAGCCGTCCGATTCGGCGTTCGAGAACCCGTATACCAGCGAGAACAGGGCTCCGGAGACGAGCACGGTCCCTGGAACGTCCAGCTTCGGCCGGGGTCCGCTCCGCGGGACGGTGGTGACGAATACGGTTGCGCCGGCGACCGCGACGATGGCGATGACGACGTTGATGTAGAGGTTCCAGCGCCAGTCGAGCTGCTCGGTGAGCACGCCGCCGAGCAGGAGGCCGACGGCGCCACCCGCACCGGCGATGGCGCCGAAGATCCCGAACGCGCGGGCGCGCTCCTTCGGGACGGTGAAGGTCGTGGTCAGCACGGCCAGGGCGGTCGGGGCCAGCAGAGCGCCGAACGCGCCCTGGAGGGCACGCGCTCCGACGAGCATCCCGAATGTCCCCGCGGCGCCGCCGAGCGCGGAAGCGCCCGCGAAGCCGATGAGGCCGATGATGAACGCCCGCTTGCGGCCGATGAGGTCGGACAGGCGGCCGCCGAACAGCAGGAGGCTGCCGAAGGCGAGGGAGTAGGCGGTCACGATCCACTGCCGGTCGGCGTTCGAGAAGCCGAGGTCCGCCTGCGCGGAGGGCAGCGCGATGTTGACGACGGTCGAGTCGAGCACGACCATCAGCTGGGCCAGGGCGACGGTGACGAGCGTCCACCAGCGCCGGGATGAGGGCGCCGGGACGTCGGGCGCCGCCGTCGGAGATGAAGGGGAAGTCTGGGACATGGGCGTCAGCATATACGAAACTGATAAGTTCCGGATCTCTTTTGTTCAGAAATTCATCTACACTTTATCCGTGATGGACACTTCAGCCCCCGCGACGAAGCTCGGGCGCAAGCGGGACCACACCCGCGACCCTGAGATCCTCGACGCCGCCCTCGACGTGCTCGCCGAAGTCGGCTACGACCGCATGACCATGGACATGGTCGCCGCCCGGGCGAAGGCGGGCAAAGCGACGGTGTACCGCCGTTGGCCGTCGAAGGCCGACCTCGTGGTCGAGGCCGTCGCGTGCATGAAGAAGTCGGATGTCGACCCGTCGCAGCTGCCCGACACCGGGACGCTCCGCGGCGACCTCATCGCCATCATGAAGCCGCACACCATCGTCGACGCCGAGAAGAAGCTGCGCGTCATGGCGGGCCTGGTCTCGATGCTCGCCGAGAACCCCGATTTCGCCGAGGCCGTCAACGCTGCCATCGTCGAGCCGCGCGCCGCGATCAACCGCAAGCTGCTCCAGCGCGCTGCCGACCGCGGCGAGATCCGGCGCGACGCCGACATCGAGCAGCTGGCGCTGCTCGGCCCGTCCATGGCGTCGTACCGGGTCCTGGTGCTGCGCAAACCCGTCGACCGCGCGTTCCTCCTCGGAGTGCTCGACAACATCCTGCTGCCCGCGGCGGGGGTGCGTGAGCAGGCGGTGGAATCAGCGCGCTGACGAGCGGGAGCACGATCGGCGGGACGGCTTGAGGTCCGCGCGGGATCGGTCCATTGTGTGCGATATGAGCATCGAGCCGGTACAGGATCTCACCAGCCTGACCCCGAAGCGGGCCTACGTGCTGCGCTCGCCGACCGGCGAGGAACTGCTCGCGGTCTTCGAGGGCCCCGCCGAGGATTCCGACGGCGCGACGTTCTTCGCCCACGCACCGCGATTCGACGGCGAGTTGACCGTGTTCCCTTCGGACGGGTGGAGCGTGCTGCGGGAGCATCCCGCGGTCGCAGAGTCCGACGGCTGAGCCCCGCCTGCCGGTCCTGGTCCGTCAGCGGACGGCCGACAGGAAGCCGTCCTCGGGGGCGGCCGTCTCGCCCGCGATGATGGACGCGAGTCGGTCGCCGATGAGCGGGCCCATCGTCAGACCGGCCGCGCCGAAGCCGGCGTTGATGTAGACACCGTCGACGCCGTTCAGGGCGCCCACCGTCGGGAGCTCGCCGTCCGGGAGGGGGCGCAGGCCCACCCGGGTCTCGATCAGAGTCGCGTCGGCGAGGCCCGGTGCGACCGAGAGGGCGTTCTCCAGCACCTGTCGCTGGCCTTCCGCGGTCACGCGCGGGTCGAAGCCGCTGGCGGTCTCGCGCGTGGCGCCGACGACGACGCGCGAGTCGTCGAACGCGACCAGGTAATGGCTCGCAACGGGGTGGACGGACGGCCAGTACCGCGTGTCCGCCGTCCCGACCCGGAGGTGGCTGATCTGGCCGCGCTGCGGCTCGACGCCGGTGCGGCAGCCGAAGGGCTCGAGCAGGTCGTCCGTCCAGGCGCCGGCGGCGATGACGAGCGTGTCCGCCCTCAGTCGCCTCCCGTCGACCCGAACCGTCCAGCCGCCCGCGTCCGTCGCAGAGAGCGCCGCCATGCCCGCGACGACGGTCGCTCCCAGCGTCTCCGCGCCCGCGAGCAGCCCGGCCCGCAGCACGCGCCCGTCGACCCGGGCGCCCCCGGAGATGTGGAGCCCGGAGAAGCCGTCGCCCAGCGGGGGGAACAGTTCGCGTGCGCGCTCGGCGGAGAGGCGCGCGACGTCGCCCATGGAGGCGGCCCGCGGGCGGCGCGCGGCCAGCCGCTGCTCCACGCCGTCGAGCACGGCGCCGTCGCGGTTGACCACCAGCGCTCCGGCGCGCCGATACCCGATGTCGTGCACGTCCACGCCGGCCAGCTGTGCGATGAGCTCCGGATAGAAGTCGGCCCCCGCCGCATAGAGGTCGTAGAACTCGCCCTCCGCGACCGAGCTCCAGGGCTGGATGATCCCTGCTCCTGCCGCGGTGGCCTGACCGGTGAGCTCCGCGTCCACCAGGGTGACGGCGACGCCGCGCCGACTCAGGGCGAAGGCCGTCGACGCTCCTGCGACTCCCGTTCCGATGACGATGGCGCTGCTGGTGTCCACGTACTGCCTCTCCGGGGGATGGGCTCCCTATTCTTCCTCCCTAGCTCACGAGGTAGCGGCCGAGCGCCTCGATGAGGCCCTTGGTGCCCTTCTCGCGGCCGGTTCCGTCTTCCCAGAACCGGTCGAAGAAGACGCCGTGCTCCGTGTGGGTGAACCGCGTCCCGCCGTCGATCGGATCGAACTCGAGCGAGGCCACCGAGGTCGACATGTGATCGCCGTCCAGCCACATGTCGTAGGTGGTGACGATACGGTTGCGCTCGACGATGTCCGTGTAGGTGGCGACGTAGCGTGAGACCGGGCCGTTGTGGAATTTCGCCTCGGCGATGTCGCGCCCGCCGATGCGGAAGTCGAAGGCCCACTCCCGGGTCTCCTCCAGGGCATCGCCCGCGCCCCACCAGCTCAGCTTCTCGCCTTCATCGGCGAACGCGTTCCAGACGCGCTCGATCGGGGCGGGGTAGTCGCGGCTCAGAGTGAAGCCGGAGCGTGCGAGGCGGCGTTCGGTCGTCATGGGTTCGTCCTCTCTCTAGCGGCTGAGGGTGACGTGGATGACGCCGCTCTCGGCGACCTCCGACGTCACGGCATAGGTGGAGTCGAACCCGGCGAGGTCGTCGAAGAGCCGGTGCCCGCGGCCGAGGAAGATCGGCGCGACCATGAGATGAAGGTCGTCGACCAGCCCGGCACGGAGGAAGGAGCGGGCGGTGCCGTAGCCGCCGCCGATGCGCACGTCCTTCCCGGCCGCGGCCTCTGTCGCCTCGGCCAGCACGTCGTCGACGGTGGTGTCGCGAAAGTGGAACGTGGTGCCGCCCTCCATCTCGATCGGCGGCCGCCCGGCGTCGTGGGTGAGCACGTACACGGGTGTCCCGAAGGGCGGCCGGTCGCCCCACCAGCCCTTCCACTCCCGGTCGTCGGGGAAGGAGTGCAGGCCGAACATCCCGGCGCCCATGATCTCGGCGCCGATGTTCTCGAAGAAGGCCCTGGCGTACGCGTCGTCGAGGCCGGTGGTCCCGGCTCCGCTGGTGTCGCCGAAGATCTTCTCGCGGAAGGTGCGGGTGGCTGCGTACGCCGCGGTGAGGCGTCCCCAGTCGGGTCCCATCGGTTCCTCGGGCGTGGCGCCTTCGGGATCGGGCGTGTAGCCGTCGAGCGAGGCGAAGAGGTCCATGCGGACGCGGGTCATGTCAGTTCTCCTTCTGGGAGGTGCGGATGAGGTGGATGCCGAGCTGGTCGGCCTGACGCTCGGCGGGCGTGCGCTGCTCGCCGAGCCAGACGTGGAGGACGTCGAGTGCTCCCGGCCGCAGGCTCACGGTGCGGACCCGGCCGTGCTTCTCCGAGACCACGATGCCGGCACGTTCCAGGACACCGAGGTGCTGCAGGAACGAGGGGAGTGCCATGGCGAACGGCTCCGCGAGCTCCGACACGACCGCGGGAGCTTTCGCCAGCCGCTCCACGACCGCACGTCGTGTCGGGTCGGCGAGAGCCCGGAGCACGGCGTCCAGCTCGACGGAATAGTTAGGCACATACCTAACTATGGAGTGGATGACTGCCGATGGCAAGGGGGACGTAGGGTGAACCCATGCGCGTACTCGTCTCGGTCGACATGGAAGGCGTGGCCGGCGTCGTCGACCGGTCGGACATCGCTCCAGGCACACCAGGGTGGGAACGGGCGCGCGCGTGGATGACGGACGAAGCGTCCGCAGCGGTCCGCGGCGTCTTCGCGGTCGACGACGATGCCGAAGTGACGGTGTGCGATTCGCATGCGAAGGGCCTGAACATCCTCCCCGAGCGGCTGGATGCCAGAGCGCGCCTGATCCGCGGCGTCCCCCGTCCACTCGACATGGTCGCCGGGGTGGACGGGGGCGTCGACGCGGTGCTGCTGATCGGCTACCACGGTCGAGCAGGACTGGCCGACGCTGTCCTTCCGCACACACTGAGCGGCCGCACCATCGACGCCGTGCGAGTCGATGGTGTCGTCCTGGGCGAGATCGGATTGAGCGCTGCGGTCGCGGAGGCGTTCGGAGCCAGGATCGCGCTCGTCACCGGCGATGACGCGGCCTCAGCAGAGGCGGCCGAGCTCCTGACGGGCGTGACGACCGTGACGGTCAAACGCGCGCTCGGAGTGCGCGCGGCCGACAGCCTCCACCCGTCCGTCGCGTGTTCGTCGATCGAAGGGGCGACCTCGCGCGCGCTCTCCGTCACGCGTACCGCCCGAGGTCTGGCGTTCGGCGCCACCGTCGATCTCGAAGTCGATGTGCGCGCGACCGAGATGATGGAGCGGCTTCTCCTCATCCCCGGTTCTCAACGACGTGGCCCGCGCACCTTCGGCTATCCCGGCATCGGCCTGCCGGCGGCCTACGGCCTGGTCGGGCTGGTGGCGGACATCGCCGAGATCGCCTGAGCAGCGCCCCGTCACCAACCGTTCACACGGCGGGGGCTGGCCTGGGCGCCGGAAAAGGGTGTTCTCTTCGGAGGAGGACACCCAGAGAGCGAAGGTACGAGATGGCCGCGACGCAGCGAGTGATCGTCTTCATCCAGGAGAACAAGACCACCGACTTCTATTTCCCGACGATGGCGGCGTGGGGGGCGTCGGTGAAGAACTCCGGCAACCTCCTGACCTCTCCGCCGAACTTCGATCAGCCGCACGACCGGAACGCCTGGGTGCACTATGCGATGGGCGACTACCCGGCCGAGGTCGCCCAGGTGGACAACGACGTCGTCATCCCGTTCTACAGCTGGCTGGCGAAGCAGTTCGCGTTCAGCGACCACCACTTCGGCTCGGGTTCGAACTCGACGCCGGGGCACATGCTCGCCATCGGCGGTCAGATGCCGACGCTGAAGAACCCGCCGTTCGTCGGCGCCCATCCGGTCTGGAACCTGCCCTCGATCTTCAGCCTCGCGGAGTCGGCGCAGCTCTCCTGGGCGGCGTTCCCCGACCAGAGCGGTTATCCGACCAAGTTCTACACCGATCTCACGAACGCCCCGGGGAACGAGAAGGTACTGCCCCCGAACCAGTTCATACCGATGGCCAAAGCAGGGACGCTTCCCCAGATCTGCTACGTGTGGTCGCCTGCAGGGTACGACGAGCATCCTCCCGCGGTGAGCGCGCCCGACTACATCAGCAAGGGCGAGCTGCTGGTCTGGCAGCGGGTGCAGGCGGTCATCGACGGCGGCGGATGGGAGGAGACGACCTTCATCCTCACCTGGGACGACTGGGGCGGCTACGCCGACTCGGTGCCCACTCCGCAGATCGAGACGGTTCCCGACGCCCTGCACCCCGACGGGTTCCCGGTGATCGGGGGTTCGCGCATCCCCCTCCTCATGTTCGGCGGGCAGGTGAGGCAGGGCATCGACCCGGAATGGCACTCCCACGCCTCCATTCCGAAGACCATCATCGACCTGCTCGGGCTGCCGCCGATGGGCGTGCCCCGCGTCGACGACGCACCCTCCCTCGCCCATCTCGTGGACCCGACCCTCACCCGGCCGGTTCCGCCGGCGCCCGGATCGACGGTGGTGCAGCCGGCACCGCCCACGCCGACCCCTGCTCCCGTCGCCCCGCAGCCGTGGCCCGGACCGCTGCACCAGCAGCTTCCCCCGCTGGTCACCCTCGACGGATCCGCGGTGCCGGCACCGACGGACGGCATCGTGCACAAGAACCCGCCCAAACCGCCGAAGACCTCCTGAGCCCGGAGGGAGTAGAGGACGCGCCCGACCTCCGCGACCCGCTACGCGCGACGGAAGCGGTGCGCGGCCGGGCAGTCGAACGGGTCGCGGGCGGCCAGGCCGACGCGGTTGAGGTAGCGGATGACGATGCGGTACGAGTTGACCAGGCCCGTCTCGGTATAGGGGATGTCGTGCGCGGCGCAGTGCTCGCGCACCAGTTCCCGCGCGCGGCGGAGGGCGGGCCTCGGCATGCTCGGGAAGAGGTGGTGCTCGATCTGGTGGTTCAAGCCGCCCATGAGGATGCTCATCGGCCATCCGCCGCGGATGTTGCGGGAGGTCAGCACCTGCTTGTTGAGGAAGTCGACCCGCGATCCCGGCGGCAGCAGGGGCATGCCCTTGTGGTTGGGGGCGAACGAGGCGCCCATGTAGACGCCGAACACGGCGAGCTGCACGCCGAGGAAGGCGAATCCCATCCCGACCGGGAGCATCAGGAAGACGACCGTCACGTAGATGGAGAGGCGGAGGCCGATGGCGATGAGTTCGCTGCGGCGTCGCTCGACGGGTCCGCGCGCTAGCAGCGAGCGGATGGACGTCACGTGCAGGTTCACGCCCTCCAGGAGCAGCAGCGGGAAGAACAGGTAGCCCTGGCGCCGGGTGATGACGGCGAGCAGTCCGCGCTGGCGGGCGGCGTCCTCCGTGGTGAAGGAGATGGTGTCGAAGGCGATGTCGGGATCTTTGCCCTCGGTGTTCGGGTTGGCGTGGTGGCGGGTGTGCTTGGTCATCCACCACTGGTAGCTCATACCCACCAGCCAGGTCGCGATCAGGCGGCCGGCCCGGTCGTTGACGGGCCCGGAGGCGAAGACCTGCCGGTGCGACGCCTCATGGCCGAGGAACGCGAACTGGGTGAAGATGAGGCCGAGCGCGGCGGCGATGAGCAGCTGGAACCAGGAGTCGCCGAGCAGGACGAACCCGGCGACAGCGCCGAGCAGGCCCACGCTGAGAAGCGCGAAGACGGTGATGTAGAAGCCGCGACGCCGCTCCAGCAGGCCCTCGCCGCGTACGCGACCGAGCAGCTCGTTGTACGTGCTCGTCACCGGCGCGCGGCCCTCGGTGCGGGGCTTCGTCCGCAGGATGGGGCCGAGAGTGGATGTGGTCATGCTTCCTCCGCTGAGTCGAGACGACTTCCCAGCCGAGGATGTGGGCGGAACGCCCGAGATGATGTCAGCGTAGGCGGCGAAGCTGGGTGTTCGTCGGCGTCAGCTCCCGGGCTTCGGAGGCACCCAGGCGGGCGCCGGGCCGATCCCCGCGATGATCCGGCTGCTGATCGACGCGAGCTGGGCGATCTGTGTGCGGGTGAGCGGATCGAACACGAGCTCCTGGACCAGCGCATGGTGGGCCGGCGTGGAGCGGGCGACCAGATCGTGGCCGTCGTCGGTGAGGACAGCCAGGGTGAAGCGGCCGTCGGCCGGATCCGTCTGGCGCCGCGCCCACCCCTTCTTCTCGAGCCGCGAGATCGCGCGCGAGAGACGGGAGAGGGTGCTGCTCGCGTAGCCGGCGAGCGTGCTCATCCGCAGAGCGCGACCGGGTGCGGTGTCGAGCGCGAAGAGCAACCCGTGCTCGTAGTGCGTGAGGCCGCTGTCGCGCTGCAGCTGCGCGTCGAGGGCGGCAGGCAGCCGTTCGACCAGAGTGGCGATCGCCGCCCAGGCTTCGAGCTGTTCGGGATCGAGACCCGAGGGTGGGGTGGCTGCGGCCATGGTGGGAGCCTAGCGCACTTGCCCAGGCAAGTCAGGGGCGATAGAGTCACTTTCCTAGGCAAGTCATCACGGCGCCTGGGAACTCCACGAAAGGATCGGACATGGACCTCCAGCTGCAGGGCAGAAGCGCATTCGTCAGCGGATCGACGCGCGGGATCGGCTCCGCCGTGGCCGAGCGGCTCGCGGCGGAGGGAGCGCGGGTCATCCTCAGCGGACGGCGCCCGGAGGCGGTCGAGGCGGCCGTGACCCGTCTCCGGACCAGGCACCCCGGGGCCGAGCACACCGGTGTCGTGGTCGACTTCGCCGACGCGGCCGGCGTGGAGGATGCGCTCGCCGCGTCGCCGCAGCTGCAGGAGGTCGACATCCTCGTCAACAACGTCGGGATGTTCGGGCTGGCCGAGTTCGAGGACATCGTCGACGAGGACTGGTCGCGCTATCTCGAGGTCAACCTGATGAGCGGCGTGCGCCTGTCCCGCCGCGCGCTCCCCGGCATGCTCGACCGCGGATGGGGCCGTGTGCTGTTCATCGCCAGCGAGTCCGGCGTCAACGTCCCCGCCGACATGATCCACTACGGCGTCACCAAAGCGGCGATGATCGCCCTCGGCAACGGCCTCGCCAAGCGGACCAGGGGCACCGCCGTCACGGTCAACACCGTGCTCGGCGGTCCGACCTACTCGGACGGCGTGGCCGACACGGTCCAGGCTATCGCCGCGGCGCAGTCGGCGCCTGTCGACGCGGTGAAACAGGCGATCATCGGCCAGAACCGCACCACACTGCTCGAGCGCTTCATCGAGCCCGACGAGATCGCGACGCTGGTCGCCTACCTGGCCAGCCCCCTCGCTTCGGCGACCAACGGCGCCACCCTGCGCGCGGACGGCGGCGTGCTGACCGGGATGCTCTAGGCGCCGTCGTGAGCCGCGTGGCCCGCCCCCGGAGACACTTCGCCAGTGGGTGCGGCCGCCAACGTGGCCGTGGGTGTAGTGACCAGTGCCTTCGGTATCCAGGAGGGTCACGCCTCCAACGACGCGACGCGCGAGGTCTTCCTCGGGGCGCTGGATATCGTACGTACGCTCCGTGAGCCGGCCGTGCGCGCGGGCGGCCCTCAGGGTCGAAGCGCAGCGTCGACCAGGGCGCGTGCGGCCGCGCGTGCGGCGGCGACGATCTCCGGGTCGGATGTCTCCGTGCCGGCCGCCGCTTCGACCGCGGCGTTGATGCTCAGCACGGCCATCCGCACCAGCATCGCCTTCTCGGGTGCCGGATCGGGGAGGAGGCTCGCGAGCAACTCGCCCAGCCGGTTCAGCGGATCCCCGATGCGGTCGCCCTCTGCGCTCGCCAGCGCGCGGCCGATGAAGGGGTTGGCGCGGAGGAAGCGGATGCCCTGCAGCTTCTCCTCCGAGTACGTGTCGACCCAGCGCATCACCGTCTCGCGGACCAGGGCGGTCGTCTGGGGCTGCTGCTCGCACCAGGCGACGAGCTCCTGCGCCTCGGTTCCGCGCTGTTCGAACACGGAGCGCAGGAGCGCCTCCTTGTTCGGGAAGTGGTAGTACAGCGAGGCCTTGTTGATTCCGAGCGCGTCGGCGATCTGCCGCAGCGACGTCGCTTCGTACCCCTGCTCGGTGAACAACCGCATCGCCACCCGAAGCGCTTCGCGCCGCGTCCCGGCCCCGTCTCGGCGGGGAGCCGCCGTCGTCGTCGTCTCGACCATGGCCCCAGCCTACCGCTCGTTAGTCTTGCCTATCTACCTAACGGTAGGTAGGTTGATCGCATGAGCGAATACACGGTCGTCCGCGAGTATCCGTACCCGGTGGAGCAGGTCTGGCACGTCCTCACCGACCCCGCCTGGGTGGCGAAGTGGACCACCACCGGACAGGGCGGTCGTCCCGAGGACTTCGCCCCGGAGGTCGGCCGGAGGTTCCGGTTCGTGGGCAAGCCCACGATCGGCTGGGCGGGCGTCGTCTATTGCGAAGTGCTCGAGGCGCGGGCCCCGGAGCTTCTGCGGTACACGTGGAGGGGCGACGAGGATGCCGGCGACGTCACCGAGGTGACGTACCGGCTCGAGCCTGTCCCGGGAGGCACCCGCTTCACGTGGGTCCACACCGGCTTCACCGGCCTCGGCGGCTTCGCTATGTCGAGGCTCCTGGGCCGCGTCCGGCGACGGATGCTGAACGACGGCGTGCCGCCGGTGCTCGCCGAATACCACGCCACCGTCGCACGCTGATCGTCGCACGGTGATCGTCGCACGGTGACCGTCGCACGGTGACCGTCGGACGGCGACCACCGCGGCTGATCAGCTCTCGGGGCGGCTCCGCAGCCCGGGGAGCGCCGGGTCCACGAGGTCGTCGTACTCGGGGTTGCGGTCCAGGAACGCCCGCACGATCGGGCACAGGACGGTGACCGTGTTGCGGCGGGTGCGGATGTCATCCAGGACGCGGCGGATCAGCTCGGTGGCGACGCCCTGACCGCGATACTCGGGGAACACGGCGGTCGCGACCAGGACGATCCGGTTCTCGCCGGCCACCTCGTAGGTCAGGCCGCCGATCACGGTGTCGCCGGAGATCGCCTCATAGGTCGAGATCGGCTCGTTGCGCGAGACGAAGAACGTGATCGTGGGGGAGTGGTCGTCGGTCACCTCGTCGATGAGGACGACCTGGTCCTCGGTGAGGGTGCCGACGCCGTCGGGATAGCCGGCCTCGTCGGGGTATTCGAAATCTGTGGCCATGAGCTGCTCTCCTGATCTGTTCGGATGGATGGTGTCACGGGCGGATGCGGATGACGGTCTTGCCCTGGCGGCGCTGCGTCGGATTGAGAGCGGCGACCGCGTCGCCGAGGGAGGCGACGGCGTCGATGTTCGTGCGCAGCCTGCCGTCGCGGACGCGCTGGACAATCTCGGTCAGCTGCGCGGGCACGGATTCGACGACGAAGTCGACGGAGAGGCCCTCCACCGGTCGAACCTCGCCGAGCCCGGTGATCGTGACCAGGATGCCGCCGGGCCGGATCAGCGGGACGGACCGCTCCTGAACCGCACCGCCGATGACGTCGAAGACGAGGTCGACTCGACCGACCGCGTCCAGGTCGTCGTGCTCCAGGTCGACGAACTCGTGCGCGCCGAAGTCGAGGGCCTTGTCCCGGTCCGCGGCGCGGCCGGTTCCGATGACGTGGGCGCCCGCCTCGCGGGCGAGCTGGGTCACCATCGTGCCGACGGCGCCGGCGGCCCCGTGCGCGAGAACGGTCTGCCCGGAGCGCAGGCGGCCGTGCTGGAAGAGACCCTGCCAGGCCGTCAGGCCGGAGATCGGGAGGCTCGCGCCGACCGCGAAATCGATGTCGCCGGGAAGCGGCGCGAGGTTGCGGGACTCGACGGCGACGTACTCGGCGAGGGTGCCGTCGCGGTGCCAGTCGGTGATGCCGAAGACGCGCTGCCCGATGCTCAGCCCTGTGGTGCCGTAGCCGAGCGCGGTCACGACGCCCGCGACGTCGTGACCGAGGATGGACGGCGACTTCGGCCGGCCGGCGCGGTCCGCCCAGGTGGACGGCCAGTCGATCTCGGTCGGGACGTACGCCGCGGCGTGGACCTCGACCAGCACGTCGTTGATCGCCGGCTTCGGCTCCGGCCGCTCCGCGAGCTGCATCCCCGCCGGTCCCTGGGCCGGGTCTGTCACCACTACCGCCTTCATCGGATGTCTCCTCGCATGGGCGGACGCTTCGCGCCGCCGCGTATCTCCAGGTTCGGCCATCGGGCCGGATCAGGGAACATCCTATCCGCAAACAGGACTATTTAGTCCAGTTTGGATGACGCGCGCGACAAGCCCTCCATGTGCAGCAGGGCCATGTCGATCGCGGTGGCCATCGGCGCGACGTCCCGGGCGGTCTGGGCGAGCAGGTACCCGCCCTGCAGGGCCGCGAGCAGACCGGTCGCGAGCGCGTCGACAGGAGCCTCGGGCGGCAGCGCGCCGTTCTCCTGCAACCGGCGGATGGCGTCGGACAACAGGTCCTCCCATTCTGCGAACAGCGCCAGCAGCGCCCGGCGGGCGACCTCGTCGTGGTCGGCGACCTCGGACGCGAACGAACCGAGCGCGCAGCCGTAGGCGCCGTGCTGCAGCGCACTGTTCTGGACCAGGGCGTCGCGCCAGCGCCGCAGCCCGGCCATCGAGGACACGCCGGAGAGCGCGGCGCGCTCGCGCTGGATGACCCGCTCGCCCAGGAGCTCGATGACGGCGCGGACCACCTCGTCCTTGCCGGCGAAGTGGCGGTAGAGCTGCGACTTGCTGACGCCGCTCTCGGCGAGGACGTCGTCCAGCGTCGTCGCTGCGACGCCGCGGGTGTACATCAGGTCGGCCGCCGCGGTGACGATCCGCTCCCGCGTCTTCGCCCCGCGCGCGGTCAGGCGCGCAGGAGTCGGCTCAGCGGTCGTTGGCACGTCCCCAATGCTACGTCGGCGCCCCGAGCGGCCGTCTGCGCTCAGGCCGGTTCGTGCTGACGGTCCGCGCGCAGGGCCTCGCGTGCGGCGGTCGCGACGTCGGCCGCGGACGGCCGCCGCGACGGATCCGCCTGCGTCATCGACCGGATGAGGGTCCGCCAGGGCTCGGGGATGGTGTCGGGTGTCACCGGATCGCGGTCCAGGCGGGCGAGCGCCGAATCCACCGGCGACCCCGGGAACTCGACCGTTCGCGTGAAGCACTCCAGCAGCACGAGGCCGAGGGAGTAGATGTCCGATGCCGGCGTCAGAGTCTCGCCCCGTACCTGCTCGAGGCTGAGGTAGGCGGCGGTGCCGAACGTCTCCTCGGTGATCTCCTGCGGGCGGGTCGCGTGGATGGCGATGCCGAAGTCCGTGAGCCGGGCCCGCGGACGCGAGAACCGGGTGCCGTAGTCGACGACCATGATGTTGCTCGGTGTCACGTCGCGATGGATGACGCCACGCGCGTGGACGTATTCCAGCGTCTCGGCGACCTCGAACGCGATCTCGCCGATCCGGTGGGTCGTCAGCGGATCGCCGCTCAGCATCGCCCGGAGGGTGTCGCCCTCGACCAGCTCGATCACCAGGAAGGGGCGCGGGTCCTTCGGGGAGGAGTCGTCGACTCCCGCGTCCAGGATCGAGACGACGCCGTGATGACGGAGGCCGGCGAGCACGCCGATCTCCGACCGGAACCTGGCCAGGTCGTCGGCGGTCCCCGAGGAGAGGAGCTTGATCGCGACGTCGCGGCCGAGGTTCTCGTCGCGAGCGCGGAAGACCATCGAGGAGCCGCCGCGCGCGAGCAGCCGATCCGGCCGATACCTTCCGAGCAGAAGGGGAATGGGGGCAGCGGGTTTGTCCATCCCTCATATCCTCCGACATTTGCGCGGTCGCCACCGACCGGTAGACGGCGGCCCCTGCGCGGAGTAGTGGACATTTCCCCTGACCGCGTCACAGCACGCCCGACGCGTGCGCGAGTACCGTGGCCGCGTGACCTCCCTCCCGACCGACGCGGAACGCCGCCTCGCCCTGCGGCGGATGAAGGCGCTCGCGACGAGCCTGCTCGTGGTGGCGGCCGTCGTCTTCGCCGTGTCGTTCGCGCTGCAGGAGCGCTACCCGTGGCTCGGATTCGTCCGCGCCGCGGCCGAGGGCGCGATGGTGGGCGCGCTCGCCGACTGGTTCGCGGTGACCGCGCTGTTCCGCTACCCGCTCGGCCTGCGCATCCCGCACACGGCGATCATCCCGAACCGCAAGGACGAGATCGGCGCGACGCTCGGCGCGTTCGTGGAGACGAACTTCCTCTCGGACGAGGTGGTCGCCGGCAAGCTGGGCACGATAGACCTGGCCGGCGCGGTCGCGGACTGGCTCGCCGAGCCGCGGAACGCGCGCCGGGTGGTCGCGGAGTCGTTCCAGGGCGTGACCGGCCTCGCGAACCTCGTCGACGACGACCGGATGCGCGAGGCGATGGAGGCCGTCGTGCGCACGCATCTCGTCGCACCGCTGTGGGGGCCGCCGCTCGGCCGCCTCGGCGAGCGCGTGCTGAGCTCCGGCGGCCATCGGGACGCGGTCGACCTCGTGCTCGACCGGCTGAACGAATGGCTCGCCGCCAACCCCGAGGCGTTCGGATCGGCGGTGTCGCGGCGGCTCCCGTCGTGGCTCCCGTCGTTCGTGGACCGCGCGATCGACGAGCGGCTCCAAACGGAGGCGCGGCGGCTGGTCCGGAGCGTGCGCGACGACCCCGACCACCGCCTCCGCCACTCCCTCGACGAGTACCTGGCGCAGCTCGCCGACCGGCTGCAGCACGACCCCGCGACCATCGAGCGGCTCGAGGCGGCGAAGGGACGCGCGTTCGACGATCCGCGCATCCGAGAGCTGGCCGCCTCGACCTGGCAGGCCGCGCGCGCCGCGGCGATCGACGCGCTCGCCGACGAGGACGGCGAGCTGCGGCGCCGGGCGGAGGCGTTCGTCGTGGACGTCGCCCGCCGGATCAGCACCGACGAGGAGCTGAAGGCATCCCTGAACGCCCGGCTGACCGGCGCCGCCCTGCACCTGGTGACGAGCTACCGCAGCGACATCGCGCACGTCATCACCGAGACGGTGCAGTCGTGGGATCCGGCCGAGACGACCGAGAAGATCGAGACGCAGGTGGGGCGCGATCTGCAGTTCATCCGCATCAACGGAACCGTCGTCGGCGCGCTCGCGGGCCTCGCGATCTACAGCGTGGCGACCGGGGTGTCCGCGCTGCTCTGAGGGGTAGATTGGCGTCCGGGTGCGGAGGGCGACCTCGGCAGCATCCGCCGCGCAGCGAGGAGGAGGACGACGGCGATGGGGTCGCTCGTGTACGGGTCGATGGTCGTGGAGTTCGACGACCGCCTGCTGGCTCACCTGCAGATCGTCATCATCAACAAGCTGCGCCGCGCAGAGCCGTTCATGATGTCCTGCCGCATCCGCGCCGATGAAGGCAGCGGGCGCGGTTCCATCTGGCTCGACCCGAGCATCCCGCTGTACTTCGAGTTCTCCGGCTCCCGTCCGCCGGCGATCGACCGTCAGTGGCTGTCAATCCTGCACAACACCGCGGACAGCTCGCGCGGCCTGGTCGTCGTCGCCGACGATGGGGCGCCGGTCGAAGCCGGGCGCGCGGTCCCCGTCGGACCGCACCGCTGACTCCTGCGGCTCAGTAGTCGTAGAACCCGCCGAACGGGAAGTCGCTGTCCCCGGTGTCGCGGGCGTCGAACTGGACCGTCTCGATCGTGAAGACGACCTGGCTCCGGGGGGTCAGCAGGACGCTGACCTCGCGGTTGCCGACGACCGTGAACGACACGAAGGCGCCGGGGGAGTCGACGGCGGCGGTCATCCGCTGCTGCAGCTCCGACGGGTCCTCGTTCTGGGCGAGGAAGAACGACCGGCCGTTGATGGACACCTCGGTGCGGACCATCGTCTGTGCGTCTGTCACAACCGGCAGGATACCCCCGCTCGCTGTGCTGGACCGTCGCATCGCACCAAGCGACGGGCGGTTCAAGGGATCGAGTCGGCGCCCGGGCGCGGTTACAACCGGACCATGAGCACCGCACAGGCCCGGACCAGGACGACGATCCGCATGCTCCCGCCGAACGCCTTCGCCTTCGTCATGGCGACCGGCATCGTGGGCACCGCCTTCACCACGGCCGGGATGCGGCTCGTCGGCATCGTGCTCGCGGCCATCGCGGTCGCCGGATTCGTCGTGCTCGCGGCGATGCTCATCGGGCGCGCGGCCGTCGCGACCGGCGGGATCGCGTCCGACCTCCGGACGCCGGCCCGCGCCTACGGGTTCTTCACCATCGTCGCGGCGCTCGGGGTGCTCGCAGCGCTGTTCGCGATCCTCGGCGTCCCGTGGGTCGCCATGGTCGCGGCCATCATCGCCGTCCCGGTCTGGCTGCTGCTCACGTACGGGATGCTGCCCCTGCTGGTGCTCGGCTCGGACTCCGAAGAGCCCGTCACCCGTGCGGTCGACGGGTCGTGGCTGCTCTGGGTCGTCGCCACGCAGGCGCTCGCGATCGTCTTCACGGCGCTCGGCGCCGGGATCGTGGGCGTCGCGCTGTGGGGCACGGGAGTCGTCCTCTACCTCCTCATCGTCGGCCTCCTGGCCGCGCGGCTGTTCGGCCGGCGCGGCAGCGAGGCGGCCGTCGAGCCGACGGCCTGGGTGGTGATGGGTGCGGCCGCCATCTCGGCGCTCGCCGCGGGTCGTCTCGCGCTCATGCCCGAGCTGCTCTCCGCGAAGCCGTTCCTCAGCGGCACGGCACTGCTGCTGTGGGGGTTCGGGACCTGGTGCATCCCGTTCCTGGTCATCGCGGCGGTCTGGAAGCGGTTCGTGAAGCGGCAACCGCTGCGATACGAGACGCCGCTGTGGGCGGTGGTCTTCCCGCTCGGGATGTACACGGTCGCGACGCAGTCGCTGGCGAAGGCGACGGGGTCGCACCTCCTGAACACAGTCGGTCAGGTGGCGCTGTGGATCAGCGGGCTGGCGTGGACCGTCGTCGCCGTCCTCGGGCTGGTGGCGCTCCTCCGGTCCGCATCCCGCTGACGGCGCGGCGTCGGCGGTCCCCGCTACGCTCGGCGCATGACCATCGAGGTTCTGCCCGCGACGGGTCGCTTCGACGACTTCGCGACCTTCATGGTGCCCCGCAAGCCGGGCGGCGGCGGGTGCGTGTGCATGTCGTATCGCGACGCGCGCCTCGGCATGCCCGAGCGCATCGCCTACATGGAACACGAATGCGAGACGGAGCCGGGTCCCGGCGTGCTGGTCTACGCCGAGGGCGAGGTGGCCGGCTGGTGCAGCGTGGCGCCGAAGTCGACGTACCGGCGGCTGATGAACTCCCGCACGATCCCGCACGTCGACGAGGAGCGCGACCCGTGGTCGATCGTCTGCTTCGTCGTGCGCGGCGGCTTCCGCAGGCGCGGGCTCATGCACGACCTCCTCGACGGCGCGGTCGAGCACGCGCGGGCGAACGGGGCCGCGCTGGTGGAGGGGTACCCCGTCGACAGTGGCGGCGACCGCGTGGATGTGATCAGCGGCTACGTCGGGACGGTCGACCTGTTCGAGCGGCACGGCTTCCACCGGTTGCAGGAGACGGACGCGCACTCCGGAGGCAGCACGCGGTGGATCATGCGCCGCGAACTCGCCTAGCCCGGGGCACCGCCGAACGATCCGGCCTCTTTCCTGTTGCACTGCGTGGCTGCCTACTGTATACAGAATACAGACCCACCCACAGCAGAGACACTTCAAGGAACGAGGTACTCATGTCTCGCGTCGACTCAACGGTGAGAAGGGCGTTGGCCATCACGGCGGCCGCCGCACTCGCGCTCAGCATGGCGGCCTGCTCCGGCTCGGGAGGCGGATCCGGGACCAAGACCGTGGTCTGGTCCACCTGGGGAACCCCGGAAGAGCTCACCCGCTACAAGGACTTCGACCAGAAGTTCATGAAGCAGCACCCGGACATCAAGGTCATGCTCCAGCCGGTCGCCGATTACGGCGACTACCACACCAAGCTCCTCGCGCAGCTGGCCTCCGGCACTGCTCCGGACGTGTTCTACATCGGTGACGACAAGATCGGCCAGTTCGTCAACTCCAAGGCGCTGATGCCGCTGACCTCCCTCATGGAGTCGTCGGCCAGCAAGACGAAGCCCGACGAGTTCGCGCAGGGCCTGTTCGGCGCCACGAAGAAGGGCGACGAGTACTACGCCGCCCCCAACGACTCCAACCCGGACGCCCTCTGGTACGACAAGGCCGCCCTCAAGAAGGCCGGCGTGACCTCCGACCCCGCGACCCTCGCCGCCGAAGGCAAGTGGACCACCCAGGCGTTCCTCGACATGAACGAGAAGCTGCACAACGCGGGCCTCACCGGCTCGATGTTCTGGAACTACTGGAGCACCCACTACAGCTGGATCTCCTCTCAGGGCGGAAAGGCCTTCGACGACTCCGGGAAGTTCGTCGCGAACACCGACAAGACGAGCGTCAAGGCCGTGGATGTGCTCGCGAAGAACTTCCAGAACGGCACCTTCGTCGTCGCCGACACGCTGCCGGAGGGCGCAGGCGCGGACAGCGTCTTCGTCACCCACAAGGCCGGCTTCTTCGTCCAGGGCCGCTACACGATCGGCACGGTCAAGGCCGCAGGCGACCCGGAGAACTACGACGTCGCGCCCTGGCCGACGCCGTCCGGAAAGGCCGCGCCGACGGGAGTCGCGGTGAGCTACCTCGCCATCAACGCCAAGACGAAGAACAAGGACGCCGCGTTCGAGTTCTGGACGAACTTCCTCTCCGCGGAGGGCCAGACGGCGCGTCTGCAGGGCGGCGGCAATGCCGTCCCCTCCATCAAGGGCGCCGACAAGGTCGTCCTCGACGGCTACCCGCAGCACGCGCAGACCCTGCTCGACATGCGTGACGTCGGCTTCGAGGACTACCCGACCGAGGCCTCCGTGCCCGGTCTCTCCAGCGACATCAGCGACAAGATGCTGGCGCTGTACCAGGGGAAGGCCTCCACGAAGGACACGCTCGACGAGATCTCGAAGATGATCTCCGACAAGACCGGCGGCAAGTGAGGTTCGAGCTGTGACTGCACTAGGGGAGGCAGCCGTCGCTGCCGAGGCCGAGCTGGTCCCCGCGACGCCGGGCGGCCTCCGCAAGGAGTCCGCCTGGCGGCGTCGCGACCGCCGCTGGGGCTACGTGTTCGTGGGCCCGCAGCTGCTCGGCATGACCTTGTTCGTGGTCGTCCCGTTCATCGCGAGCATGGTGCTCGCGTTCGCGCAGTGGGACGGCCTCAACGACTTGAGCTGGGTCGGCTTCGACAACTTCCGGACCGAGTTCGCCGACCCCCTGTTCTGGCGGTCGGTCGTCAACACCCTGCTGATCGCGCTGATCACGGTGCCGGTCGGGCTCGGGCTCGCCGTGGTCCTCGCGGTCGCACTCGAGCGGCTGAAGACGCGGACGCTGTACCTGATCCTCTTCTTCGCGCCGGTGGTGACCTCGTCGGTCGCGGTCGCCATGATCTGGCAGCAGCTGTTCCGCAAGGACGGCGTGCTCAGCGGCTTCATCGCGAACGTCTTCCACGTCGCTCCTCCGGACTGGCTCGGCGACCCGCATCTGGCGCTCATCGCCGTGTGCATCGTCACCATCTGGTCGTCCGTGGGCCTCAACGTGATCATCTTCCTGGCAGGCCTGCAGAACATCTCGCCGTCCGTGGTGGAGGCTGCCCGGCTCGACGGCGCCGGGGCCGTCACCCTGTTCTTCCGCGTGCGCCTGCCGCTGCTGTCGCCGATCATCTTCTTCTCGACGGTCATCGCCTTCATCAGCTCGCTGCAGACGTTCGACACCGTGTTCATCCTCACGGCCAACGCGGGGCCGGACAACGCGACCCGGACGATCGTCTACCACATCTACGATCTCGGGTTCGGGAAGTTCCAGTTCGGTCCGGCGAGCGCCGCATCCATCATCCTTCTGCTCATCACGCTGGTGATCACCGGCATCCAGTTCGGGGCGCAGAAGAAGTTCGTCCACTACGAGGATGGTGCCGCATGACCGCCGCCCCCATCGCACCGGCCCGCCGCGGCCGCAGCGCCGCCCGCACGCGCACGACGATCCTGCACGTCGCCCTGCTCGTGGGCGGCCTGCTCATGGTCTTCCCGTTCCTCTGGATGCTGCTCACCTCGTTCAAGTCGCTGCCCCAACTGCTGAACGACCCGCTGAGCCTCTGGCCGCAGCCCTTCACGCTGCAGAACTACACGGACGCCTGGAACGACGTGCCGTTCGGCAGCGCGTACTGGAACACCGTCTACATCGCGGTGCTCGTCGTCGTGGGGACGCTGATCACGGCCGCGATGGCGGGATACGCGTTCGCGCGCATCCCCTTCCGCGGCAGCCGCGTGCTGTTCGTGCTGTTCCTGGCGACCCAGATGATTCCCATGCAGGTGACGCTGATCCCCTTCTACTTCCTGATGGCGAAGCTCGGCTGGGTCGACTCGCACCTGGCCTTGATCGTCCCGGCGGCCCTGGCGAACCCGTTCGCCGTGTTCCTCATGCGGCAGTTCGTGCTGTCGCTTCCGAAGGAGCTGGAGGAGGCCGCGATCGTCGACGGCGCGGGGCGGTGGCGGATCTTCTGGAGCGTCATCCTGCCGAACCTCCGGCCCGGACTCGGCGCGCTGGCGATCATCGTCGCGCTGAGCACGTGGAACAACTTCCTGCTTCCGCTCGTCATCCTGAACTCGCAGGAGCTGTTCACGGTGCCTCTGCTCCTGCAGAGCTTCCGCGGGCAGTTCGGCTCTGTGAACTACGGGCTCATCATGGCGGCGTCGGCGATCGCGACCATCCCCATGCTGATCGCGTTCGTGATCGGGCAGCGGCGGATCATCGGCAGCATGGCGGCATCCGGGCTGGGGGGACGGTGACGCCCGCCGAGCGGGCCGCGCGGTTCCTCGACCTCGAGTCGGCGCCGTTCACGCTGCCGGGCTCGCGCCTGCTCGTGATGCGGGAGGGGGACGGGCTGACCGTCCGCCGCGCCGAGTACGAGCGGCCGCTGGACGACTGCGTCGTGGTGCGCTCGCTGCGCGTGCTCCGCGCTGACGGCCGCGTCGCACCGGTCTCGGCCGTGCATCCGGACCGCATCGAGTTCGGGGAGACCGGGGCCGCTCTGACGTTCGACGGCCCCGAGGCCTTGAGCCTCGGCGGCGGTTCCTGGCAGGCCGAGGTCGAGCTCCCCGACGGAGCCGAGCGGATCACTGCGTCGTCGCGCGAGGGCGCGCTGCGGATCGACGCGGACGGGCTCGGGCGTACGGACGACGGCCGGCACCGCTCGGCGCTCGCGGCGACCGGCAGGATGTGGCACGACTGGTTCGCCCGGACGCCTGCGGTCCGCGACGACCTCGCCGACATGACGGCGTTCTGCTGGTGGGTGCTGGGGGCGAACATCGTCTCGCTTCCTGGACGCGGCGCACGCGCGGTCGTGCCGTCGAAGATCGGCTACGTGGGCCTCTGGCAGTGGGACGCCTACTTCATCGCCTCCGGACTCCGGCACGGTGACCCCGAGCTGGCGCGCGAGCAACTCGACCTCGCCTTCTCGTTCCCGACCGCCGAGGGACAGCTGCCGGACGTGGTGCACGACGAGGGCGTCCTCGCCTCGAGCGACGACCTGCCTCCCGCGGATCGCGCCACGCTGCGGCGGGCCGGCTCGGCGATCGCGGATCCGGCCGCGCCGATCCCGCTCACGAAGCCGCCGCTCGCCGCGTGGGCTCTGCGCCGGCTGGAGGGCCTGATCGACGACCCGGAGTGGTTCGAGGCGGCGTGGTCGACGGTGGCGCGCAGCCAGGAGTGGTGGTTCGCGCACAGCGACCTGGACGGCGACGGGATGCCCGAATACGGTCACCCGTACTCGTCGGGACTGGACGACAGCCCGGTCTTCGACGCTGAACTCCCTGTCGCCTCACCCGACCTCGCGGCGTACCTGATCCTGCAGGACGACCTGCTCGCAGCACGCGCGCGCGAGATCGGCGATGCCGCGGCCGCCGCTCACCACGCGGCTCGCGCATCCAGGACCCTCGCCCTCCTCGAGGGGATGTGGGACGAGGAGGCCGGCTTCTTCCGCTCGGTGGGCGCCGGCGTGCCGCTGCACGCCGAGACGGCCGTCTCGCTGCTCCCGCTGCTCACCGGGCGCCTGCCCGGGCGGTTCGTGGCGGGAATCGTGGATGCGCTGGACGACCCGGAGCGCTTCGCGACGCCGCGGGCGGTCCCCACCGTCG
>JAEWJG010000367.1 GCA_023386675.1 Actinomycetes bacterium | reverse complement strand
GACCGGTGACGCCCGCATCCGTCTGCGCCGCGGTCACCGACGGGAACGTGCCGGCCGCCTGGAACGTCTGGACCTGCGACTTCGCGGTGGTCAGCCACGCAGCGAGGGCCGCGGCCTCCTTCGGGTGCTTCGACTGCTTCGGGACCGTCAGGAACGATCCGCCCCAGTTGGCTGCGCCGCCCGGGAACACGTTGGCGAAGTCCCAGCCGGTGGTGGCATCGCCGCCGCCGGCCTTGACCTGGCCCTGCACGACGCCGAGCATCCAGCCCGGGCAGACGAACGTGGCGAAGGAGCCGTCGGTGAACGCCTTGCCTTTGCCCCAGTCCCACTGGGTCTGGTTGGAGGAGAGACCGGCCGCTGCGCCGCCGGCGAGCTTGGACCACAGCGCCTTGAGGTCGCTGTTGTCCTTGATGTTGAGCTTGCCGCCGGTCGTGTAGTAGCCCTCCTTCTGCTGGTTCACCATGGCGTTCCAGATGAAGCCGGACTGGTCGTACCAGGCCTTGCCGGTGGCGGCGTGATACTGCTCGCCGACCTTGAAGAAGTCGTCCCAGGTGGCGTTGTCGCCGCCGAACAGCTTGGCGACGGACTCGCGGTCGCTGGGCAGGCCCGCGGCGGCGAACAGCTTGCCGTTGTAGCAGAGGCCCTCCGGTCCGATGTCGGTGCCGTAGCCGATGATGCGGCCGCTCTTGTCGGTGGCCTGCTTCAGCTTCCAGTCGACCCAGCGGCTCTTGATGTCGTTCGCGCCGTAGTCCTTGAGATCGTTGAACTGGTCGGAGACCTGCATGACCTTGCTGAGCCATCCCTCCTCGACCGCCTGGACGTCGGGGAGGCCGCTGCCGGCCGCCTGCTTCGTCTGCCAGTCGGTGAGCGCGTTGTCACCGGTGTCGATGTTGGTGGCTTTGATCGTGATGTTCGGGTGCTCCTTCTCGTACTGCGAGTAGAGCTTGTCGAAGCCCATCGTGCCGAACGTGGTGACGGTCAGCGTGACGGGGTCCGAGCTGGATCCGCTGCCGCCGCCGCTCGACGAGCATCCGGCTGCGATGAGGGCGAAGGATGCTGCGCCGGCGACGGCCGCGGCGATCCTGGTGCGTCGTGAAAGCTTCACGGTTCACTCCTTTGTGCGTGTGTCTGGTGTGCGCCTGGTGCGCGCTGAGAGCGCTCTCATCGCCGAAGCGTGAGAGCGCTCTCACGCGTTTCGAGAGAATCTAAAACACCCCAGGCGCTTCTGTCAAGTTCTTTGTGATCGCGCTCTCATCCGCGTCGTTCCGGGGATGACGAAACGGCCGCCACTCCAGGAGGAGTGACGGCCGTTCCGTTCGTGGAAAGCGATCAGTCGGTCGCCGGGCGCGGCCGCTGAGCGCGGGTGGACGCGGTGTCCGCCCCCGGCTCCACGAGCGCACCGAACTCGGTCGCCGCGCGGTTGGCGAGCACGCCGACGTCGTAGTCCTCGTCGTCGTCCTCAGAGAGCGACGCGTAGGCGCCGACCGGCTCGCGCTCGGCGTTCTTCGCGGCGTCCGCAGCGGCGGCGTCGTCCGCAGCCTCCTGCAGCGCCGACTTCGCGCGCAGCGGCGGCGTCTTGAAGAACAGCGACAGGATGAACGCGATCAGCACCACGATCATCGCGACCCAGTAGACCTGCACCGCGGAGGCGTTGAAGCCCTCGAGGAACGGCTTGGTGAGCCGGGGGTCGGCGCCGTTGAGGAACGACGTGTCGTTCGTCGCCGAGCTGTTGCTCGACGAGTTCGTGTTCTTCAGCGTCTTCTGGATCTGCGGGACGATCGAGTCGACGAACTGCGACCGGGCGGCGGCGTCCGAGAAGTCGAGCGTGACTGTTCCGTCAGCCGCGACCTTCGCGTACGGGGCCTTCTGCTCGATGGCGGCGCCGGCCTTTTCGTTGGCGGTCGCGACGGCCTGCGCCTCGGCGGCGGCCTGGGCCTGCGGCGGGATGACGCCGGCGGCGACGCCCTGGGCGACGGCGGCCTTGGCCGCATCCTGCGCCTTGGTGACGCTCGCCTGCAGAGCCGACTGCGCTGCCTTCGACGACTCGTCGACGATCTTCGTGTAGCTCTGCGCCATGATCTGCTTGTTCGCGGGATCGCTCGCGACCGACGGCGTGAACGCCGCATCCAGCGCAGCGGTCAGCGTCGGGGTGTCCGTGAGCGACGACTTGATGTTCGTCGGGAACACCGTGAACAGCAGCGAGAGCAGCACGGCCGTGCCGAGCGTTCCACCGATCTGGCGGAAGAACGTGGAGGCGCTGGTCGCGACACCCATGTCCCGGAGGCCGACCGAGTTCTGGCTGGCGATGGTCAGCGTCTGCATGAGCTGACCGAGTCCGAGGCCGATGAGCAGCATGGCCCCCGCGATGAACCAGTACGAGTCGTCGTACTTGACGAACGTGAGGTAGAAGAACCCGCCGGCGAGCATGGCCGTGCCGATGATCGGGAACTGCCGGTAGTGGCCGGTTCGAGCGATGATCTGGCCGGAGACGATGGACGAGACCATCAGGCCGAGGATCATCGGCAGCAGCTGCAGACCGGATTCGGTCGGAGTCGAGCCGAGCACGATCTGGAGGTACAGCGGGAGGGTCAGCATCGCGCCGAACATCCCGAAGCCGACCAGGACGCCGATGACAGTGGCCATCGAGAACGTGCTGGAGCGGAACAGCTTGATCGGGATGAGCGCGTCGTCCTTCATGGCGATCTCGATGAGGATGAACGCGATGATTCCGACGACGCCGATCACGTAGCAGGCGATCGACGCGGGGCTGCCCCAGCCCCAGTCGCGGCCCTGCTCGGCCACCAGCAGCAGCGGCACGAGCGCCACGATCACGCCGGCGGCGCCCCACCAGTCGATGCGCGCGGAGCCGCGCTCACGCTTGGGCAGGTGCAGGAACCGGAGCACCATCCCGAGGGCGATGATGCCGATCGGGACGTTGATCAGGAAGACCCAGCGCCAGCCGGCGATCCACAGGATCTGGTCGGCGCCGGCGAACAGGCCGCCGACCAGCGGGCCGACCAGGCTCGAGATGCCGAAGACGGCGAGGAAGTAGCCCTGGTACTTGGCTCGCTCGCGGGGGGCGAGCATGTCGCCCATGATGGCGAGCGGCATCGACATCAGGCCGCCGGCGCCGAGGCCCTGGATGGCACGGAACGCGGCGAGCTCGAGCATCGAGGTGGAGAACGACGCGAGGATCGAGCCGATGATGAAGATGACGATCGCGATGACGAACAGCGGTCGCCGGCCGAAGATGTCGGAGAGCTTGCCGTAGATCGGCGTGGAGATGGTCGAGAGGATCAGGTAGCCGGTCGTCACCCACGCCTGCTCGCTCAGACCGTGAAGATCGTCGCCGATGGTGCGGATGGCGGTACCGACGACCGTCTGGTCGAGAGCCGACAGGAACATGCCGGCCATCAGGCCGAAGATCACGAGCAGGATCTCGCGATGCGACATGATCGGTTTGGGTGCGGCGGTCGCCGCGGTGGTCTGACTGGACATCTGTCTCCGGTGTCGAGAGTTCGGGTGCAAAAGAGGGAAAAAGGAATTTTGCGGAGACTGCAAAGTTACACCCGCTGCCACTCTGCTCACAACGCGGCCGGTTCGCTCCCAGCGAAAGATGTACGCGCGCTCAGCGAACGCGCGTGTCCCCTCTACAGGTGACGCAAAAGTTCTGAGCGTATGGTGCAAGGCGATGACTTCTCCCGCCCGCTCCCGTCGTCTGCGGCGTACGCTCGCGCTCACCGCCGTCGCCGCCTCCGCCGCTCTCGCCTTCACGGCGTGCGCCGGCGAGCCGTCGCCCGTGACCAAGGCGGTCGCCCAGGCCGCCGCGCCGACGCCGAAATCGTCCGTGGTGTCGTCGATCCAGCCGGCCGCGGGCAGCGTCTCCGGGGGCACCATCACCCTCGAGGGCACCAACCTGCAGAAGGTCGGCGCCGTCCAGATCGGCGGCCAGGCCGCCACCGTCGCCCAGGCGACCGCCGACAAGGTCGTCGTGAACGTCCCCGCTGCGGCGAACTTCCAGGCCGGAAGCGTGCCGGTCACCGTCACCGACAAGAGCGGCAAGCCGGTCACCACCTCGACGGACACGTACGACTACCAGGTGCAGACACCGGTCGACAAGCAGCTCGCCTACGCGCTCACGTACTGGAAGAACTACAACACCGCCCAGTTCGGCGACCTGAACTCGGTCGGCGGAGACTGCGCCAACTTCGTCAGTCAGTCCCTGCTCGCCCGCGGCTGGCAGATGAACGACGACTGGTACAACCGCAATGCGGCCGCGAGCTGGAGCCCCGCCTGGGGCTACGTGCCGGCCATGGACAACTATTTCAGTGAGAACGCAGCGCAACTGGGCCTCACCGAGTACTCGTTCGACCAGCGCGACAAGATCAAGGTCGGCGACATCGTGATGTTCGACTGGAACGACAACGACTCCCTCGACCACGTGCAGATCGTGTCCGCCGTGCAGAACGTGAACGGCCAGATCAAGATCAAGATGGTCGGCCACAACGAGGACAGCGACTACCGCGACCTCGACGAGGCGATCACCGTCGACCACCCGGGCGGCATCGGACACTTCTGGAGCCTGTCCAAGTAGCGCGATTGCGGCCACCCCGCACCAACGCGTCAGGGGCGTGGGTTATGCTCGCCCCGTGAATCAGGGGGGTGCCCGCGCGAGGCGGGACCGTGGGGTGCGTGTTGCGCGCCTCGGCGGCATGCTCGTCGCCGTGCTGCTGCTGGCGGGATGCGCATCGGGCACGCTCTCCGCGCTACCGGCTAGCCACCGGCCGGTGCCCCACACCTCAGCGCGGCCACCGCGTCCGACGCCGACCCCGTCCATCCCGCCGACGGCGACCGCCCTCGGGTTCGACAAGTCGGCGCTGTCGCACGACGACCCGGCGAGCCCGTGGGTCGTCGTGAACAAGCCGCGGGAGCTGCATCCCCCGACGTACGCCCCCTCCGACCTGGTGTATCCCGATGTCACCTACGTGAACCGGCAGCCGATGCGGAAGGACACCGCGGCCGCCCTCGTCGCGATGTTCCAGGCGGGTAAGCGGGAGGCGGGACTCGACTTCTCGGTGCAGAGCGCCTACCGCTCGTTCGAGTCGCAGACCAACGTCTACAACGACGATGCCGCCCGCAACGGCCAGGCGTTCGCGGACACCGACACCGCCCGCCCCGGCCACAGCGAGCACCAGACCGGGATGGCCGTGGACATCAGCGCCGTGCCCGCGCAGTGCTCCCTCGACGCGTGCTTCGGCCAGACGCCGCAGGGCCGCTGGCTCGCCGCGAACGCCTGGCGCTTCGGCTTCCTGCTGCGTTATCCGGCCGACAAGGTGTCGGTCACCGGCTTCACCTATGAGCCGTGGCATTTCCGCTACATCGGTGTTCCGCTCTCGACCGAACTCCACACCACCGGGGTGACGACGCTGGAGGAGTTCTTCGGCTGCCCGGGCGGCGAGAGCTATACCGGCTGAGATCCTTCAATATGCTGTTCTCATGGTCGTGGATGGGGACACGCAGAGTTCGACTGCGCTCGCACAGGAGTACGAACGTCAGGAGGCCGTCGAGGCCCTCGGGATCCTGGACACCGTCGCGGAGGACCGGTTCGACCGGGTGACGCGCATGGCCCAGCAGCTCTTCGGGGTGCCGATGGTCAGCGTCACGCTGCTCGACGGCGACCGGCAGTGGCGCAAGTCGCAGATCGGGCTGGTCGAGGAGGCGCCGCGCGAGGGCGCGTTCTGCGACCTCACCGTGCGGCAGGATTCGGCGCTGGTGGTGAGGGATGCGTCGGCCGACGAGCGCTTCAAGGCGAACCCGTTCGTCATCGGCGACCCGCACCTGCGGTTCTACGCCGGCGAGCCGCTGCACGCGCCGGGCGGGCAGGCGGTCGGCACGCTCTGCGTGCTCGACACCGAGCCGCACGAGCTGACCGACGCCCAGCGCATCCTTCTTCGGGACCTCGCCGACTGGGTGCAGGCCGAACTGACCCGCGAGGAGGAGCTGGACCGCGCGCAGCTCGTGCAGCGCGCCCTGCTCCCGCGAAGGAAGCCGGCCGCGAAGGGCTTCTCGATCGCCGCCGCCTCGGAGCCCGGCGAGCGCATCGCCGGCGACTTCTACGACTGGTACGACTGCGGCGAGGGTTTCTGCCTGACCGTCGGCGACGTCGTCGGAACGGGCGTTCCGGTCGCGATCGTCGCCGCATCGGTGCGCGCCGCCCTGCGTGCGGCGGCGCCGTTCGGCGACCCGGCGACGGCTATGGAGACGGCGGCGCACGTCGTTGACGACGAGCTGCAGCTGCTCGCCGCGTACACGACCGTGTTCCACGCCCGCGTCGAGCCGGACGGCCGGATGCAGTTCGTGGACGCGGGCCACGGCCTCGCGTTCGTGCTGCGCGAGCGGACCGGCGAGCTGGAGCGGCTGGAGACGGCGACCCTGCCCCTGGGTCTCGACCGCGAGGCGCGTCAGGCGCGCCGGCTGATCCTCGAGGACGGCGACCAGTTCCTCTGCCTGAGCGACGGCGTCTTCGACGCGCTCGGCGGCGAGAAGGGGCTGCTCCGCATCCAGTCGATCCTGCGCGGATCGGTGACGCCGGCGGGCGCCGTGTCGCGGATCGTCGCGGCGGCGCACGGCGCGGGCGCCGACACCGCCCACGGCGACGCGCTCGCGATCGTGCTCCGCCGGGAGGCCGCTGCCTACTGAGCCGCGGTGCGCGGCCCGCTCCCACCGTCGGAGTTTCAGCCCCATCCCGTCCGAATCTCCTGCACGACTGCCTTCTGTCGGAGATTCGACGCCCGATCTCCGACATTGCGAATCTCCGCCGATCCCGCCTAGACGCGCCAGGTCCGCTGTGCCAGGCTGCCGCCGTCAGCAGGGCGCTGACCGCGAGAGCGGTGAGGGGGACGGACATGACGGACGGTACGCAGGGGGAGCCGCTGGTCGCATCGGGCGGCCGGGTCATCGTGGGCGTGGACGGCTCGGAGTCGTCGACCGAGGCGCTGCGCCGGGCCGCCGGGATCGCCGACCGGTACGGCGCGACGCTCGCCGGCATCACGGCGTGGAGCTATCCCGACGGCTGGCACGGCTACGTCGGCGCCGAGTGGTCGCCGGAGCAGGACGCCCACGAGATCGGGGCGGAGGCATCCCGGGCGGTGTTCGGCGACGCTCCGCCGTCCTGGTACGTGCCGGAGCCCACCCACGGGTCTCCCGCGTTCGTGCTGATCGAGGCGTCGAAGGGCGCGGATCTGGTGGTCGTCGGCAACCGTGGACGCGGCGGTTTCGCCGGCCTGCTGCTCGGCTCGGTGTCGCGCTCGATCGCCGAGCGGGCGCACTGCCCGGTGCTCATCATCCGCGGCGGCGCTGCGGGGGAGTGACCCCGCCGCGACTCACCCGCCGAGCGCGTCCCCGACGATCCGCTTGGCCTCCTCCTGCACCTCGCGGAGGTTGTCCTCGCCCTCGAACGACTCGGCGTAGATCTTGTACACGTTCTCCGTGCCGGAAGGACGCGCCGCGAACCAGGCCTTCTCGGTCTGCACCTTCACGCCGCCGAGCGGTGCGTCGTTGCCCGGGGCGCGGCTCAGCTTGGCGGTGATCGCTCGGCCCGCAAGGTCCGCCGCGGTGATCGCGTCGCCGTCGAGCTTCGACAGGGCTGCCTTCTGCTCCGGGCTGGCCGGCGCGTCCACCCGCTGGTAGACCGGGTCGCCGAAGCGCTCGGTCAGCTCGCGGTACAGCTCGGAGGGAGACTTGCCGGTCACCGCGCGGATCTCGCTGGCGAGCAGGGCGAGCAGGATGCCGTCCTTGTCGGTCGTCCACGCCGTCCCGTCGAACCGCAGGAACGATGCGCCCGCGCTCTCCTCGCCGCCGAAGCCGACCGTCCCGTCGATGAGGCCCGGCACGAACCACTTGAACCCGACCGGCACCTCCCAGAGGCGACGGCCCAGCGAGTCGGCGACGCGGTCGATGATCGACGACGAGACCAGCGTCTTGCCGACGGCGGCGTCCTTCCGCCACTCCGTGCGGGTGCGGAACAGGTACTCGATGGCGACCGCGAGATAGTGGTTCGGGTTCATGAGGCCGCCGTCGGGCGTGACGATGCCATGCCGGTCCGCGTCCGCGTCATTGCCGGTCAGGATGTCGAAGTCGGCCCGGCGCGCGACCACCGACGCCATCGCGGAGGGGCTGGACGGGTCCATCCGGATCTTGCCGTCCCAGTCGAGCGTCATGAACGACCAGGTCGGGTCGACGTCCGGGTTCACGACCGTCAGGTCGAGGCCGTAGCGCTCGGCGATGGCCTCCCAGTAGTGGACGCTCGCGCCGCCCCGCGGGTCGGCGCCGATCCGGATGCCGGAGTCCTTGATCGCCGTGACGTCGATGATGTTCTCGAGGTCATCGACGTAGTGCCCGCGGAAATCGTAGGTCTCGACGCCGGACGGCTCGGCCATCCGGACCTCCGTCATCCCGTTGGCGATGATCTCGTTGGCGCGCTTCGCGATCCAGCTGGTGGCGTCGGTGTCGGCCGGGCCGCCGTGTGGCGGGTTGTACTTGAAGCCGCCGTCGCTCGGCGGGTTGTGGCTCGGGGTGACGACGATGCCGTCCGCCTGGTCGTCATGGCCCTGGCGGTTGTACCGGATGATCGCGTGCGACACGGCGGGCGTCGGCACCCAGTCGTCGAACTCGTCCACGAGCACCCGCACCTCGTTGCCGACGAGCACCGCGAGCGCGGTCGTCGTGGCGAACTCGCTGAGGAGGTGCGTGTCCGCCCCGATGAACAGCGGACCCGTGATGCCCTGGCTGTTGCGGTACTCCACGATCGCCTGCGTGGTCGCGGCGATGTGGTCCTCGTTGAACGCGGTGTTCAGCGAAGACCCGCGGTGCCCCGACGTCCCGAACACGACGCGCTGCTCCGGGATGCTCACATCCGGCTTGAGCTCGTAGTACGCACGCCGGAGGGCGTCGACGTCGATCAGGTCGGAGGGCTGCGCGGGGGTTCCGGCTCGTTCGTCCATGGCTCCTACTCTTCCACGGCGAGCGGGCCACGCCAACGGCCTCGGTAAGCTGAGCGTCATGTCCCCCGCCGCAGCCGGCGAGCCCGCCGGCGCTCCCGCTGAGCTGCCCGCCTCCGTCGACGACGTCTACAGCTTCCTGGGGCCGTCGGGCACGTTCACCGAGGCGGCGCTCAAGCAGGTGCCGGAGGCGCGGGGCAAGCGGTGGCGCGCGGTCAACAACCTCGGGGAGGCGCTCGCGGACGTCGTCGAGGGCCGCAGTGTGGCCGCCATGATCGCGATCGAGAACTCCATCGAGGGAGGCGTCTCGGTGGCGCAGGATGCCCTGGCCACCATCCCGGGTCTGCGGATCGTCGGCGAGTACCTCGTCCCGGTCACCTTCGTCCTGGTCGCCCGACCGGGGACGACGCTCGCCGACGTGAAGACGATCAACGCCCATCCCGTCGCGTACGCGCAGTGCCACCAGTGGCTCGACCGCCACCTGCCGGATCACGGCCACCTGCCCGCCTCCAGCAACGTGGCCGCGGCCGCGTCGCTGTTCGAGGGCAGCACCGCGGATGCGGCCATCGCGCCGCCGGGGATCGTCGACCACCACGACGTGGTCGTGCTCGCCGAGAACATCGGCGACAACGCGAACGCCGTCACCCGCTTCGTCCTGGTGAGCACGACGCGCACCGTGCCGGAGCCGACCGGCGCCGACAAGACCAGCCTCATCGCCGAGCTGCCCGACGACCGCCCCGGAAGCCTCCTGGACCTCCTGGAGCAGTTCTCGACCCGCGGGGTCAACCTCAGCCTCATCGAGTCGCGTCCCATCGGCGATGCGCTCGGGCGGTACCGGTTCGTCATCGACGCCGATGGCCACATCCGCGACGAGCGGGTGGCGGACGCGCTGCTCGGCCTGCGGCGGTTCAGCCCGTCGGTCATGTTCCTGGGCTCGTACCCGCGCGCCGACCGCGTGCCGGTGGAGTTCGACCAGCGCTATCGCGACGAGGTGTTCACCGACGCGCGCGCGTGGCTGGCGTCGCTGACCGACGAGACGGGTCACGACGGGGCCGCTCCGGCGTAGGCTGCGAGCACGCGCACATCGAGGAGGTCGGGATGGTCGCAGAGGAGCAGGACGGCAGCGCTCGGGGCGACGACTTCGACCCGCGGTACGACCCCTCCTTCCAGCGCGGCTACCAGCCGCAGCCGGGGGAGCGTGCGCAGACGCGCGTCCGCGCCGACGCCCCCGACTCGGGCTACCGGCGGCCGTCGTCGCTGCTGCAGCGCCCTGCCGAGCCCGAGGCCGCCGACGTCGACGACCTTCCGCCGATGGATGCGCGTGCCTCGCTCGTCCGCGAGCCCGACGCCGCCCTCGAGCCCGCTCCCGCCGCACCGGCGTACGCGGTCGGCCCCGGCGTCCTGGGCCGCCTCGACGTCAGCCCGCGTCGCAACCGGCTCATCCTGGCCCTGTGGATCGTCGGCGCCGGCTTCGTACTGCTCGGCATCATCCTCTACTGCATCTCGGTGACCTCGTCGTACAGCGGCCCGACGCCGAGCAGCGACGTCGGCTCGCTCGTGTTCGCCCAGCTCGGGTGGATGCTCGCCGGCCCGCTGATCACGGTCGGCCTGCTGACCCTCGTAGGCCTCCTGTTCCTCACCGCGCTCGCCGGGCGGGGGACGCCTGTCGAGACGCCGCCGGACGACGAGCTCTAGACGGCGGGCACCCGCACCCGCAGGCCGAGCTCGTCCACGCTCAGGTCGAGGCGGACCACGTCGCCGAAGGCGTCGCCGTCGAGTTCGAACGGCTCTGGCGCATCCACCTCCAGCTGCACCGACGCCCCGCGCAGGTAGCTGAGCCGGGTGCGCACCGCTCGGTCGGTGAAGCGGATGACGCGGCGGCCGAGCGCGGACTTGCGCAGCACGCGGTTCTCCCAGGTCACCTTGCGCCAAATGGCCAGCCAGCCGAACACCGTCGCCGGCTGGAGGATGGCCACGTCGAGCAGGCCGTCGTCGATCGCGCCGTCCGGGATCAGCTCGATGTTCCCCGGCAGTGCGCCGCAGTTGGCGATCAGGATGGTGCTGACGTGCGCCGAGCGCTCGTGGCCGTGGTCGAGGCGGAACCGGACGCGCACCTTCGTCGCCGACGGCCACGCCCGGACCGCCGCATCCACATAGGCCAGCCAGCCGAACCGGCGCTTGAGCTCGGGTTTCGCGCCCGCGATCATCGCCGCGTCGATCCCGAGCCCGGCCATGACCAGGAACACGTGCTCGGAGGCCGAGCCGTCGGCGTGGCGAGCCGCG
>JAEWJG010000297.1 GCA_023386675.1 Actinomycetes bacterium | reverse complement strand
GTCCTGACGCCCACCGCCGGGTGAGCGCGCGGCGATAGGGTGGCTGTACCGGATCCGCCCATCGAACCAGTGCAGGAGTGCCATGTCCCGTTCCGTCAAGCTCGCCGTCATCCCGGGTGACGGGATCGGTCCGGAGGTCATCGCCGAGGCGGTGAAGGCGCTGGATGCGGTCACCGCCGGCAGCGACCTGACGTTCGAGAAGACGCACTTCTCGCTCGGCGCCGACCGCTACCTCGCCACCGGCGACGTGCTCACGGACGACGACCTGGCCGCGATCTCGGCGCACGACGCGATCCTGCTCGGCGCGGTCGGCGGCAAGCCCGGCGACCCGCGGCTGGCCGGCGCGAACATCGAGCGCGGGCTGCTGCTGAAGCTGCGGTTCTCGCTCGACCACTACGTCAACCTGCGGCCGACGACCCTCTTCCCCGGCATCGCCAGCCCGCTGGCCGACCCGGGAGAGGTCGACTTCGTCGTCGTCCGCGAGGGCACGGAGGGGCCGTACGTCGGCAACGGGGGAGCGATCCGCCAGGGCACGCCCCACGAGATCGCCAACGAGGTCTCGGTGAACACCGCGTACGGCGTCGAGCGCGTCGTCCGTTACGCGTTCGACCAGGCGTCGCAGCGGCGCAAGACGCTGACGCTCGTGCACAAGACGAACGTCCTCACGTTCGCCGGCTCGCTGTGGAAGCGGATCGTGGACGCGGTGGCCGCCGAGCATCCGGATGTGGCGGTCGACTACCTCCACGTCGACGCGGCGACCATCTTCCTCGTCACGGATCCTGCTAGATTCGATGTGATCGTCACGGACAACCTCTTCGGCGACATCCTCACCGACCTCGCGGCCGCGATCAGCGGCGGCATCGGGCTGGCGGCCTCGGGCAACATCAACCCGGCCGGGGCCTTCCCGAGCATGTTCGAACCGGTTCACGGATCGGCCCCCGACATCGCCGGCCAGCAGAAGGCCGACCCCACCGCCGCGATCCTCTCCACGGCGCTCCTGCTCCGCCACCTGGGCGAGCCCGAGCTCGCCGCGCGGATCGAGTCCGCGGTGACCGCCGACCTCGCCGCCCGCACAGGCGCTGCGCGAACGACCGCCGAGATCGGCGACGCGATCGCCGCCCGAGTGGCGCAGAATTGAATCACCCGTCGCATAAAGGACTGTCATGACCTCGACCAGCATCTCCCTCACCAACGGACCCACCGAGACCTCCGGATTGCTCTGGAACGTCAGCCGCAACGAAGCCGCCCGCGAGGCGGCCGAGCGTGCCGAGATCCTCGCGAACCCGGGCTTCGGCAACTACTTCACCGACCACATGGTCGACATCTGCTGGTCGGCCAAGGGCGGCTGGCACCGTCCCCGGGTCTCGCCGTACGGCCCGATCTCGCTGGAGCCGTCGGCCGCGGTGTTCCACTACGCGCAGGAGATCTTCGAGGGCCTGAAGGCGTACCGTCACGAGGACGGCTCGATCTGGACCTTCCGCCCGGAGGCGAACGCGGCCCGCATGCAGCGCTCGGCCTACCGCCTGGCCCTGCCGGAGCTCCCCGTCGAGCACTTCCTCGACTCCCTCAAGCAGCTCGTCGCCGTCGACGGCGACTGGGTGCCGGACGCGCCGGAGACCAGCCTCTACCTGCGTCCGTTCATGTTCGCCAAGGAGGCGTTCCTCGGCGTGCGCCCGGCCAACAAGGTCGCGTACTACCTGATCGCCAGCCCCGCGGGCGCGTACTTCCCGAGCGGCGTGGCCCCCGTGTCCATCTGGCTGTCCGACCGCTGGTCGCGCGCGGGCAAGGGCGGTACCGGAGCCGCGAAGACCGGCGGCAACTACGCCTCCAGCCTGCTGCCGCAGGCCGAGGCGTACGAGCACGGCTGCGCGCAGGTGCTGTTCCTCGACTCGGTCGAGGGCAAGTACCTGGAGGAGCTCGGCGGGATGAACGTGGTGCTCGTCTACAAGGACGGCACGCTCGTCACGCCGGAGTCCGACAGCATCCTCGAGGGCATCACGCTCGACTCCGTGCTGCAGCTCGCCCGCGACCGCGGCCACAGGGTCGAGCGCCGCAAGGTGACGATCGACGAGTGGCGCGACGGCGTCGAGTCCGGCGACATCGTCGAGGTGTTCGCGTGCGGCACTGCCGCGGTGATCACGCCGATCGGCGAGCTGAAGTCCGACACGTTCACCGTCGGCGACATCACCGCCCCTCCCGGCGAGCTGACCATGTCGCTGCGCCAGGAGCTGACCGACATCCAGTACGGCCGCGAGCGCGACCGCCACAACTGGATGTACCGGCTGGACGCGTAGCTCTCGCACAGCAACGGAGGAGTCCGCGGCCGATCCGGCCCGGACGTCCTCCGTTTCGCGACGGCGGCCGGCGTGTCGGCCCGCGAGTCCTCCGTTCCGAACCGCGGCTAGCATCGAGACATGGGTGACGTTTTCGCGGTCGTCGGGCCTGGCGCGGTCGGTGGACTCTTCGCATGGCTGCTGCAGCGGTCGGGGCACGAGGTCGTCGCCGTCGGGCGTCCGGCGACCGTCGAGGCGATCCGCAGTGACGGGATCGAGGTGCGCAGCGCGATGTTCGGCGACGGCGTCCAGCGGGTGCGCGCCGAGACCGAGGTGCCGGCCGGCGCCCGCGTGATCCTGGCTACCAAGGCCTACGGGCTGGAGGACGTGCTGCCCGGCATCGTCGCGGCCCGGCCCGCCGAGGTGATCTCGTTCCTCAACGGCGTCGAGCACATGGCGCCGCTGCGAGCGGCGCTGCCGGAGGTGCCGGTCGCGGGAGCGTCGGTCGCGGTGTCGGCGCTGCGCGCATCCACGACGGTGATCGACCACCGCAGCCCGTTCGTCCGCATCGAGGCGCCGGAAGCGGCGGCCGCGTTCGCGTCGGTGCAGGCGCTGACGGAGGCGGGGCCGAGTGTTCGCGTCGGCGGCACCGAGGCGGAGGTCCTGTGGGCGAAGTTCCGCCTGCTGGCGTCGCTCGCCCTGCTGACGTCGTACTGGCGGCAGCCCGCCGGCGCCGCCCTCAGCGAGGACCCGGAGCTGACCGAGGCGGTCGTCTCCGAGGTGGTCGCCTGCTCTGCCGCCGAGGGCGTGCCGGCGTCGGAGCTCGACCTCGTGCGGGCGCTGCGCAGCGTCCCGGGCGGAATGCGCACGTCGCTGCAGGAGGACCTGGCTGCCGGCGCGCCGAGCGAGCTGGACGCGATCGGCGGCGCGCTCGTGCGCATCGGCGAGCGGCGGGGGATCGCGACTCGGGCGGTGGACCGCATCGTCGGGACGCTGAGCGAGCCTCGCTGACGCGTCAGGCGGCGGTCCTCCCGCCGTCGACCGGAAGCGCGACGCCCGTCACGAACGACGCGGCGGGCGACACGAGCCACGCGACGGCTTCGGCCACTTCGTTCGGCCGGCCCATCCGCCCCAGGGGGACGTGCCTCCCGATGCCCTCCCGCACCTCGGCGGGCTGCGCCATGACCTTGCCGGACTCGATCGGTCCGGGGCATACCGCGTTCACGCGGATGCCGCGGGCCGCGTAGTCGAGCGCGGCGCTGCGGGTCAGCCCGACGACCCCGTGCTTCGCCGCGGCGTAGGCGCCCATCCCCGGGACGCCGGTGATCCCGGCGGTGGAGGCGATGTTCACGATCGCGCCGCCGTCATGCATCGTGCGCAGCTCGGCCCGCAGGCACCGGGCGAGGCCGGTGAGGTCGGTGTTCAGCATGTCCACGAGCACCTCGTCCGGCAGCTCGCCGAACGGCGTCGGCGGATGCGAGATCCCGGCGTTGTTGACCGCCACGTCCAGACCCTCCGGAGCCTGAGCGACGAGGAACGCGCCGAGCGCGTCCCGGTCGGCCGCATCGAAGGCGCCGGCAACCGCGTCCGTCCCCGCGGCGCGCAGCTCGGCCGCCAGCCGACCCAGGCGGTCGGGGTCCCGGGCCACCAGGAGGATCCGGTCGGCGCTGTCCGCCAGGCGCCGCGCCACCGCCGCGCCGATGCCTCCATTGGCTCCGACCACCAGTGCGGTGGTCATCACCGGGCTCCGGCGTCGCCGGCGGGCTCCGCGAGACGCGGCGCCCGTCGCGGCCGGTCCAGCGGCAGCAGGAATCCGGCGGCGATCAGCCAGAGCCCGCCGCCGAAGCGCACGACCGGGAGCAGCGCCTGGAGCGGGTCGGCGACGAGCGACAGGAACGACAACTCGCCGAGCGCGGCCAGGACGAGTCCGACGACGCCGAGCCAGCGCGGGAGCAGCCCGAGGATCACCGCGGGGACCGCTATCCCGGCCACGAGCAGACCGATTCCGGTGGCGTAACCGACCCCGCCCAGCGCGAACGAGAGGCGCGAGAGCAGGGCGACCGCGCCGTCCGCCCCGTCACCGGCCGGGAAGCTCGCCGCCCAGAGGATGAGCGCGGAGACCGCGAGGAACAGGGATGCGGCGACGCCGCCGAACAGTCCGATGACCGGTCCGGGCACGCGAACGCCCAGGCGCAGCTGCCGCGCGTAGACCGTCGCGGTCACGATGCCGAGCGGCACGGAGGCGCCGAACTGCAGCAGTGCGGCGACCCGGACGGCGACCGGGGCCGAGGCGTACCAGGCGGCGATGTGCGCGGGCGCGGCGAAGAACTCCGGCGCGGATCCCGTCCCGGCGATCAGGGTGATGACGGCCGCGACCGTGAGCGCGAAGGAGACGATCGCCAGCGGCCCGAGGGGCGGGCCGCCCCACCGGCGGCGGAGAATGGATGATTCGGTCATGTCGTTAATGATGCGCACTATGAATGGTTGTGTCAATGCAGTTATCATGGTCCCGTGCCCACTCACCGACCGCCGCGCACCGGCTTCCTCCTCTCGCAGCTCGGCGTGTTCGCCGCCGCACGGTTCGGCGAGCTCATCAAGCCGGCCGGACT
>JAEWJG010000282.1 GCA_023386675.1 Actinomycetes bacterium | reverse complement strand
CGCGGGCCGGGGTGGGGGGGGGGGCCCCCCCGGGAACGGGGGCGCCGCCCTCCGTGCGTTAAGCGACGCGCGGACGCGGATGCTCATCCATCCAGCGTCCGATCGCGCCTGCCCGCGTGCATCGGTGTGCAAGGACGCACAACCGGAAGAAGAACCACGAATGAACACCAGTTCCTGGCGTACCTACGCCGCCCACCTGCGCGACTTCGGTCACGCGCTGCTCCACGGGGACGACCGCGACAGCGGCTGCCACCCGCCGGATCTCTACCGCAGGACCCTCCTCTGGGATCGGTACCTGCGGTGACACCGAAGCGCCCCCGGCCGGGGCCGGGGGCGCTTCGTCGTTCGTGGCTACGATGATCGCGTGACCGAGCCCGACGACGTGACCGAGACCCGCACCGCCTACGACACGGTCGCGGAGGACTACGCGGAGCTGCTGCGCGACGAGCTCGCGGCGAACTCCTACGACCGGGCGATGCTCGGCGTCTTCGCCGAGCAGGTCGCCCGCGCGGGCGGCGGACTCGTCGGCGATCTCGGCTGCGGCCCCGGGCGCATCGCGGGGTACCTCGCCGGGCTGGGGCTCGATGTGGCCGGCGTCGACCTGTCGCCCCGGATGGTGGAGGTGGCGCGGCGCCATTATCCCGGGGTCCGGTTCGAGGTCGGGTCGATGGCCGCGCTGCCGTTCGGCGGCGGGCAGCTCGCCGGAGCTCTGGCCTGGTACTCGATCATCCACACGCCCGACGAGCGGCAGGATGCGCTGTTCGCCGAATTCGCGCGCGTGACGAAGCCGGGCGGCGTACTGCTGCTCGCGTTCCAGGCCGGCCTCGAGGTCGTCCACCTGACGCATGCATACGGACACGACATCGACCTCCGCACGCGGCGTCAGGATCCCGGGCGGGTGAAGGAGCGCCTGCAGGCCGCCGGGTTCGCCCCGACAGCCGAGCTCGTCACTGCGCCCGTCCCGCCGCAGAAGTCGCCGCAGGCGTACGTCGTCGCCACTCGACAAATATAGGCAAGCTATATATAATGGGAGTCATGCCCGAGACTCCCGAACTCCACCAGATCCTCGGCGACCTCGTGGTCGCCGCGCACCGCCTCACCCGCCTCGCCGCGCGCGTCACCGGCAGCACCGAGTCGCCCGCGACCTGGCGCACCCTCAGTGTGCTCCAGAGCAGCGGCCCGATGCGGCTCGGCGAGCTCGCCACTCAGAGCAGGGTCTCGCAGCCGACCATGACCAAGATCGTCCGCAACCTCGTCGACGCCGAGTGGGTCAAGCGCATCGCCGACACCGACGACGCCCGCGCCTGGCAGATCGCCGTCACCGAGAAGGGCGCCCAAGCGCTCCAGGAGTGGCGCGACGAGCTGTCCGCCGCCCTCGTTCCCATGTTCTCCGACCTCAGCGACGACGAGCTCGCCGCCATGCGGTCCACCGTCCAGATCATCGGGTCACGCGTCGACCTGTCCGCCGCAGCCTCCGCCGCGCTCGCGGGCACGCGATAAGCGCCGAAGAACCTCACCAGAAACCAAGGAGCCGACACCCCTCCATGTCGCATGAACGTCCGACCAGCATCCTGAAACAGCCGACCGCCGTCTGGGCCGTCGCCTTCGCCTCCGTCATCGCCTTCATGGGCATCGGGCTCGTGGACCCGATCCTCCCCGCGATCGCGAAGAGCCTGCAGGCCACGCCGACCCAGACCGAGATGCTGTTCACGAGCTACCTGCTCATCACCGGCGCCGCCATGTTCTTCACCAGCTGGATCTCCAGCCGCATCGGCGCCAAGAAGACTCTGCTCATCGGCCTGGCGCTGATCGTCGTGTTCGCGCTCGCCGCCGGCCTCTCGCAGAACGTGGAGTCGATCATCGGGTTCCGCGCCGGCTGGGGCCTCGGCAATGCTCTGTTCATCTCCACCGCGCTCGCGACCATCGTGGGCGCGGCTTCGGGGGGCACGTCGTCCGCGATCATCCTGTACGAGGCCGCACTGGGCCTCGGCATCGCGATCGGGCCGCTGCTCGGCGGCCTGCTGGGCAGCTGGAGCTGGCGCGGGCCGTTCTTCGGAACCGCGACCCTCATGGCGATCGGCTTCATCGCGATCGTCCTGCTGCTGAAGAAGAACCCCGAGAAGCCGCAGCCGACGAAGCTCTCCGCCCCGTTCCGCGCGCTCGCCCGTCCGGCCCTCGGCTTCCTCGCCGGCGCCGCCCTGTTCTACAACATCGGCTTCTTCGTGCTCCTGGCCTACACGCCGTTCGCCTTGGTGCCGCTGGGGGTCGAGGATGCGATCACGCTCGGCCTGATCTTCTTCGGCTGGGGCGTGGCGCTCGCCGTCACCTCCGTCTGGGTCGCCCCGCTGCTCACCTCCCGGATGCCGCGCACCCGCGTGCTCTGGCTTGTCATGCCGCTGCTCGCGCTCGACCTGCTGGCGGCGGGTCTGTTCGCCGCCTCCCTGGTCGCACTCATCGTCTGCGTGATCGTCGGCGGCCTGCTGCTCGGCATCCTGAACACGGTGCTCACCGAGTGCGTGATGGAGGCCACGGACCTGCCCCGCGCGGTGGCCTCCAGCGCCTACTCCGGCGTCCGCTTCCTCGGCGGCGCCGTGGCCCCGCCCGCCGCGACGCTGCTCGCCGACACGGTCAGCCGGTCGATGCCGTTCTACGCGGGGGCCATCTCGGTCCTCATCGCAGCGGCGCTCATCGTGATCGGCCACAAGCACCTGAAGCGCGTGGACGCTCCGCACGAGACCGTCGAGCAGGAGGCCGAAGTGCTGTCGCTCGCCGACGCCGACTGAGAGCGCCCGCAACGGGGAACGTTCCCACCGATTTGAAGAGCCGCCCTGTTCGAAGCAGAGCGGCTCTTCCCGTCATGCGGGCCCCGAAAGCCCGACGGACGACCCCGTCAGCGGACCGTGCCTACCCGAAAGGCGCGCTCTGCCGGATGATCGCGGTTACATTGTCTCAGACTGTGGGAGCGTTTCCGGCCGAAGCGGGGGGTTGCGCTCATCCGCGCGCGGGCGGAGCCGTGGACGAGCGCACCACGAGGCTCACGGGGGAGCGGACGGAGGAGGCCCGCGGCTCCGCGCCCGCGAGCTCGTCCAGCAGGATGCGGGCGGCGGTCGCGCCCTGGTCGAACGGATCCTGCGCCATCGTGGTCAGCCCGAATCCGGCGGCGTAGTCGTGGTCGTCGATCCCGATGACCGAGAGGTCCTCCGGCACACGGAGGCCGTGGTCGCCCGCGGCGAGGATGGCGCCGAACGCCATCTCGTCGGAGCCCGCGAACACCGCGGTGGGCCGCTGGCCCTCCCGGTCGAGCAGCCGGTTCATCGCCGCACGGCTCTCCGGAAGCGAGAAGCCGCCCGGGATGATCCACTCCGGCCGCACCGCAAGGCCGGCGTCGCGCATCGCATTCCGGAACCCGTGCAGCCGCCCGATGGGCACCTGGCTGTTGAGGCCCTCCTCATCCTCCCCGCCCAGGTGGGCGATCGCGGTGTGGCCGAGCGAGATGAGATGCGAGGTCGCCGTGTAGGCGGTGGACGGCTCGTCGATGCCGACGCTGCGGAGACCTTTCACCGGGCCGCCGACCACGATCGTCGGGTGCCCCAGGGTGGCGAGCTGCTCCCGCTCCCCGGTGGTGAAGTCGAGGCAGAGCGCGAGCAGCGCGTCCGTCCGCTTGCGCAGGATGCTGCGGTGGAACACCCGCTCCCGGTCGCCGCGGTGGCCGCCGAGGTTGAACAGGATCATGTCGTAGCTCGCCGACCGGAGCTCCGCATCCACCCCCTCCAGCACCTGCGTGTAGAACCACCGGCTCACCGACGGCACGACGACGCCCATGGCGAGCGTGCGTCCGCTCGCCAGCCCGGACGCGCTGGAGGACGCGACGTAGCCGAGCTCGTCCGCCGCGCGCCGCACGGCAGCCCGCGTCTTGTCCGACACGTTCGGCAGGCCGCGCAGCGCCCGCGAGACGGTGGCCGTCGAGACGCCGGTCGCGCGCGCGACCTCCTCGATCCCCGCCATCGACGGACTCCGCTCAGGAGCCCAGGTGCTCGTGGCGCCGCTCCTCGGCCTCCTGCCGCCGCGCGATGATGCGACGGCGCAGCTGCAGGAGGCCGATGAAGAGGAGCACGAGCGCGAGCAGGGTGAGTGCCCACCCGAGGGCCGGTTGCCCGGTCAGCTCGCAGTAGACGGTGATGCCGAGGAACGCGAGCCCGAAGAAGCCGACGAAGCCGAGGCCCACGTCGACCGCCTCGCGGGAGTCGTTCCAGCGCATGGGATCAGCCCTTCACGCCGCCGGCGGTGAGACCCGCGACGATGCGGCGCTGGAAGATCAGCACCAGGACGATCAGCGGCACGACCACGATGGTGCCGGCCGCCATGATGGCGGTGTACGGCTCCTGGTGCGGCTGCGTGCCGGTGAACGACGCGATCGCCACCGTGACGGGCTGCGTCTTGTCGCTCGACAGCTGGCTGGAGATCAGGAACTCGTTCCACGACGAGATGAACGCCAGGATCGCGGTCGTGAACACGGCCGGGGCCGCCAGCGGCAGGATCACCTTGCGGAACGCCTGCGCCTGGGTGCAGCCGTCGATGCGCGCCGCCTCCTCGAGGTCCCACGGCATCTCGCGGAAGAACGACGTCAGCGTGTACACCGTCAGCGGGAGTGCGAACGAGATCTCCGGGATGATCAGCGCCTGGTAGGTGCCCATCCACCCGATGTTCGTGAACAGCTGGAACAGCGGGGTGATGAGCGCGACACCCGGGAACATCGACGCCGCCAGGATCACGCCGAGCACGATGCCCTTGAACTTGAAGTCCAGGCGGGCGAGCGCGTACGAGGCGAAGATGCCGACGATGAGCGAGATGATCGTGACGCAGATGCCGATGAACAGCGAGTTCAGCAGCGCGCCCGGCAGGTTGTTGCCGAGCTGCGTCGACAGAGCGGTCGCGTAGTTGTCCCAGGTGAAGTGGGTGAACCACGGGGTGTTGTCGAACGTGAAGCCGACGTCGCGGAACGACGTGACGACCATCCAGTAGAACGGCAGCAGGCACCACAGGACGATGACGATCGCCTGGATCCCGGTGCGGGTGCTCTGGTTGCGACGGCGCCGCACCGCTGTGCGCCGCTTGGTCGTGGTGCGGGGGAGGCTGTTCGCCTCGGTCGTGGCCGCTGCGGGCCCGGCGACGGCGGTCATCCCTTCGCTCCCTTCTGCTGGTCCTCCTGCGTTCGGACGACGTTCGTGCCCAATATCCGCACGAAGATGAACGCGATCAGGAAGATGATGATGAACGTGATGGTCGACAGTGCCGCTGCACTGTTGAACCCTTGTCTGATCTGGTCGACCACGAGGATCGACAGCGTCGTCGTCGCATGGCCGGTGCCGCCGCCGCCTCCGGTGAGGATCTGCGGCAGGTCGTAGATGCGGAGAGCGTCGAGCACGCGGAACAGGATGGCGACCATCAGAGCCGGCTTCAGCAGCGGCATGGTGACGCGCCAGAAGCGCTGCCAGGTGCTGGCGCCGTCCATCTTCGCCGCCTCGTAGACATCCTCCGGGATGAGCTGAAGGCCGGCCAGGATGAGCAGCGCCATGAACGGCGTGGTCTTCCAGGTGTCCGCGATGATGACCGCCCAGCGTGACGCCCACTCGTCGGAGGTCCACAGGATGCGGGCGCCGATGAGGGCGTTCGCGACGCCGGCGACCGAGAAGATGAAGAACCACAGCTTCGCGGTGACGGCGGTCGGGATGGCCCACGGGATGAGGATGGCCGCGCGGACGAAGCCGCGGCCGCGGAAGGCGCGGTTCATGATGAGCGCGAACCAGAGCCCGAGCAGGGTCTCGAGGATCACCGTGGTCACCGTGAAGAAGAAGGTGACGAACACGGAGCTCCAGAACGCGGAGCCGAGGTTGCCGGGCGGGCAGGCGATGGTGGTCCCGTTCGGGCCGGCGCACTGCTGGAACAGCCAGTGGGCGTAGTTCTGGAAGCCCGCGAAGCCTCCCTGGACGAACAGGCCCGTCGCCGGGTCGAGACCCGCGTCCTTCTGGAAGGACATGACGATCGCCTGGACGACCGGGTAGCCGATGACGATCGCCAGGAGGACGAGCGTCGGGAGGATGAGGTAGAGGGCCCAGCGGCTCTGCTGGCGGCGGACCTTCTTGACGCCGGCGCGGACGGGCGGCTTGCCGCTGCGGCGGGTCTCGGTGGATGAGGGGGCGACGACGTTCGACGTTGACATGTGTGCCTCCGGAGGGAGTCTCAGGTGGGTGTGG
>JAEWJG010000098.1 GCA_023386675.1 Actinomycetes bacterium | reverse complement strand
GGCGCCGGACCCGCCGCAAGCGCGACAACCAGGGCAGGCTCGCCTTCTGGCTGCTGCTGCCGGCCGCGGTCGCGGTGTTCGGAGTGATCGTCTACCCGATCCTCCGCACCCTCCTCATCTCGTTCTTCGAGGTGAACTCGGCGCTGGCGACCGACACCCCGTTCGTCGGCCTGCAGAACTACGTCCACATCCTCACCGCTCCCGGATTCTGGGCGGCGATGGGACGGACGCTGTACTTCACCCTCGTCTCCACCGCCCTGGAGCTCGTCTTCGGTCTCATCGTCGCCGGGCTCCTCAACGCGAAGCTGCGGGCGCGCTGGCTGTTCCGCGCGATCGTGATCATCCCGTGGGCGATCCCGACGATCGTGAACGCGGCGATGTGGAAGGGCATCTTCAACGCCCAGTACGGCGCCCTGAACGCGGCCCTCACGCAGCTCGGCATCATCCACGAGTACCAGGCGTGGCTGGGCGACCCGACGCTCGCGCTCAACATGGTCATCGTCGCGGACGTGTGGAAGACGACCCCGCTGGTGGCGTTCTTCCTGCTCGCGGGGCTGACCTCCATCCCGGACGAGCTGTACGAGGCGGCGAAGGTCGACCGGGCGAGCTGGCCGCGGATCTTCCGCTCCATCGTGCTGCCGATGCTGGTGCCGTCGATCTCGATCGTGCTGGTGCTGCGCACCGTGGAGGCGTTCAAGGTGTTCGACATCATCTACGCCATGACCCGCGGCGGCCCCGTCAACGGCACCCAGACGATCGCCTACTACGCCTACACGACGGCCTTCTCCGACCAGAACTTCGGGATGGGCGCCGCGCTCTCGTACATCATCGTGCTGGTCATCCTGGTGCTGACCTTCGTCTACCTGCGCATGCTGCGCCGATCCGAGATGAGCCTGCTGTGAAGCGCACCACCCGCAACTCGATCCTCATCCACCTCGCGGCGTTCGTCGTCGCCATCGTCATCCTCCTGCCCTTCGGATGGATGGTCATCGCCAGCGTGACGCCGCAGCGCATCCTGATCTCGACGCCGCTCCGGTGGATCCCTGACACGCTCGACTGGAGCCGGTACGAGCTGATCTTCCGCGGCGGCGCGGAGAGCGTCGGCGCGACGTTCCGCGCGGCGCTCGCGAACACGACCATCGTCGCGGTCGGGACCGTGGCGGTGTCGATGGTCGTCGGCATCCTCGGCGCCTACGCGTTCGCGCGGCTGCGGTTCCGGTTCCGTCAGGCGGTGCTCATCCTCTTCCTGGCGACCTACATGCTGCCGCAGATCGCGCTGCTCATCCCGCTGTACCTCATCCTCAACTCGCTGGGGCTGCTGGACACGGTCGTCGGCCTGATCATCGTCGACTGCTCGCTGGTCGTGCCGTTCGTGCTGTGGATCCTGAGCAACTACTTCCTCACCATCCCGGAGGAGCTGGAGGAGGCAGCCCGCATCGACGGCGCCTCGCGGCTCGGCGCGCTGTTCCGGGTCGTGCTGCCCGCTGCGCGGCCGGGGATCTTCGCCGCGATCATGTTCGCGTTCCTGCTGGCCTGGGACGAGTTCATGTACGCGCTGATCTTCACCTCGTCGAACGCGGCGAAGACCCTCCCCGTGGCGATCAGCGAGTTCGCCGGTCGGTACACGACCGACTTCGGACTCGTGGCGGCGGGCGGCATCATCGCCGCGCTCCCGCCGATCATCGTCGCCATGATCTTCCAGCGCTACGTCGTCAGCGGCATGGCCGCCGGCGCGGTCAAGGGCTGAACTCTCCCCTCCCATCCCTCACGTTAGGAATCCCATGGAACCCAAAGCCTCCTTCGTCGACGCCATGCGCGCCCAGCCCGAGAACCTGACCACCGCCCGCGAGACGGTGCTGCGCGACCTCGCGGCCGCCGGGCTGTCCCCCTGGGGTGCGGACGACACCGTCGCCGTGCTGGCGATGGGCGCCTCGCTGAACTCGGCGCACACCCTGGTCGCTGCGCTGGCCGCGGCCGGGCGCCCGGCGACGCCGTTCGTGGCGTCGGACGTGGCCGACGGCCTCGCCGCCGTGCGAGCCGACCGTTCGATCGTGGTGTCCGAGTCGGGCCGCAGCCCCGAGCCGCTCGCCGCCGCGCGCACGCTCACCTCGGGGCAGAGCATCGGCATCAGCAACTTCCCCGAGCAGCCGATCAAGGACACGGTGGATGCGGTGCTCGGCCTCGGCGGCTTCCCCGACTCGCCGGTCTACACCAGCGGGTTCACGGCGACGATCCTCGCGTACGCGCTGCTGCTCGACTCCGTCGGAGCGCTGGACGCCGCGGACGAGGCCGCGCGCATCCCGTCCCGGGCGGCCGACGCGCTGCGCGATTACACCTCGGTCGCCGAGACGGTCGGCCGGGTGCTGGCGGACGCGACCACGATCGACGTGGTCGGGCGCGGCGGCTCGCTGACGGCCGCGTCCGAGCTGTCGCTGATAGTGCGCGAGGGGCTGCGGACGCCGAGCACGGCGTTCGAGACCTTCCAGTACCTGCACGGCCCGATGGAGGTGCTGTCGTCGGACGACGCGCTCGTGGTGTTCGGCGACGGACGCGAGCTGAGCATCCCGTCGTCGGTGCTGGACGCCGGAGTGCGGGTGGTGCTGGTCACGGCGGCGTCTCCGGACGCGGTTCCCGGTGCCGGACACGCCAACCTCACGATCGTCCCGCTGCCGGAGGGACTCGGGATCTTCGAGCGCGCGATCGTGGAGACGGTCATCGGTCAACTGGCGATCGCAGCGGCGATCCAGCACAAGCCGTACGCGCTCGAGGACTTCCTCTACCACCAGGACGACACCAAGCTGCCGGTGCGCTGATACCGGACAGCGGCCCGCTCCGCAAGGGTGGCCCCTCTCTATTGACGAGCGCCCGCGAACGGGGTCCTATGGGGTCATGATTGCACTCATCGTGATTCTGCTGGTGATCTGGGCGGTGCTCGCCATCCTGGGCTTCGCCATCAAGGGACTGCTGTGGCTGGCCATCCTCGGATTGGTGTTCTTCGTGATCACGGCCATCGTCGGCTGGATGCGGCGGGGCGCGAACCGCACCTGACCCACTCCTGACAACCGCACGCGGCGGCCCCGCGCACCCCCGCGCGGCCCCCCCGGGGATGAGG
>JAEWJG010000175.1 GCA_023386675.1 Actinomycetes bacterium | reverse complement strand
ATCGGATGGCTTCGCGGGCGCCGTCGGTGAGATGGGTGCGATTGACGCGCACGACGGTCCAGCCGAGCGATTGGATGAGCCACAGCCGGTCGATGTCGATGAAGTACTGACGATCGTCCGTCCGATGATGATCGCCGTCGTACTCCACGACCACCCTCGCGCGGGGATACACGAGGTCGCCGTGCGCGATCACGGCGCCGTGGCGATCGGAAATCCTGTAGTTGACCTCGGGCTCCGGCAGGCCGGCGTCGACCAGCGCGAGCCGCAGGACGGTCTCCATAGGGGAGTCGGTGTTCGCCCGCACGCGTTCGAGTGCCTGGCGGAGCTTTCGCACGCCGGGCCTGTCGAGCGACCCGTCCACAGCGCGGGCCAGCTGCTTAACGGTCGCGAACGGCGACTTCCGCCGCGTCAGAGCATCGCCGCAGATGACCAGATCCGGCACGCTGAGCATCGACCCCACTTGGCACCACGACTCCACCGCTCCCGCCACCGGCAACCCCTGCACGATCTCGACCTGTTCGGGCAGAAGCCGTACCTGGTGGCCGCGTATGCCCGCGTGCCTCGTGGCACGTGTCGGCGCGAGCGACGACACGTGGAGGATCGGTTCGTCGCGAAAGCGTGACGGCAGCGGCAGTCCGTGGAGCAGCGCCGCCGTCGTGTGACTGAACAGCATCCGCGCGGACATCGCCGGCAGGAACGCGCGGCATCGCCCGACGACATCATCGGCGGCATACGTCGACCGAACGCCGAAATGGGGTGCCAGCAGGTCGGCGCGGCGCAGCCGCTGGCGCGTGACGCCCAACCGCTGCGCCGCCGTGGTGTGGAAGCTGTCTCCCAGCCGTGCGTCGAGCATCCCGCAACCCTGCCACTCCGGCGGTAAACGCGCCGCGCACTGTCCACAGGTCCCCATCTAGTTGACGCAACACGCCGCGCAGCGGTGGGGCCGCGCGGCGTGTTGCGTCAAGTAGATGGGGCGCGGGCTACTCGGGGTCGGTGATGTCGGCGACGGTGGCGCCGTAGGCGGCGATGAGGGCGTCGGAGTCGACGAAGAGGGAGTAGCCGTGCTCGCCGGCGCCCATCGAGACCGTCCGGCCCGGGATGGTCGCGTCGGCGACGACCGGCCACGCCGTCGTGCTGCCGAAGGGTGTGATCGTGCCGCGCTCGTAGCCGGTGGCGGCGAGGGCGACCGACGCGTCCGGCAGCTGCAGCTTGTTGACGCCCAGGACGGCGCGCAGCTTCGGCCACGCGATCTTGCGTCCACCCGGCACCAGCGCGAAGACGAACGTGTCGTCGCTGCGCTTGACGACGAGGGTCTTGACGATATCCGACGGCTGGAGGCCGAGCAGGGAGGCCGCCTCCTCGAGGCTGCGCGCGGCCGGGCGCTCGACGATGCGGACGTCCACACCGCGCGACGCGGCGTCCGCGCTCACCCGTTCACGACCGGGCGGAAGTTCTCCACCGACGGGGGGAGGGGATGAGTTGTCCACCGATTCCGGGCTCTCGGCCATGGCTCAGCACGCTTTCTGGGAGAATCGAGTGAGATGTCTACCACTGCCACCCTAAGCCACGCCCCCCAGCTGACCATCGGTCCGCTGGGTCTCGACGTGCCCGTGGTCCTCGCGCCGATGGCCGGGATCACGAACACCGCCTTCCGGAGGCTGTGCCGCGAGTTCGGCGCCGGCCTCTACGTGAGCGAGATGATCACCTCGCGCGCCCTCGTCGAACGCACCCCCGAGTCGTTGCGGCTCATCACGCACCACGAGTCCGAGACGCCCCGCTCCATCCAGCTGTACGGCGTCGACCCGGTCACCGTGCGCGACGCCGTCACGATGCTCGTCGCGGAAGACCGCGCCGACCACATCGACCTCAACTTCGGCTGTCCGGTGCCGAAGGTCACGCGCAAGGGCGGGGGAGCGGCGCTGCCCTGGAAGCTCGGGCTGTTCCGCGAGATCGTCGAGGGCGCGGTGAAGGCGGCGGGCGACATCCCGCTGACCATCAAGATGCGCAAGGGCATCGACGGCGACCACCTCACCTACCTCGAGGCAGGGCGGATCGCCGAAGGCGCGGGCGTCGCGTCCATGGCGCTGCACGCGCGCACCGCCGCCGAGTTCTACTCCGGCCACGCCGACTGGTCGGCCATCGCGAAGCTGAAAGAGACGATCACGTCGACGCCGGTGCTCGGCAACGGCGACATCTGGTCCGCGGCCGACGCGATCCGGATGGTGGAGGAGACGGGCTGCGACGGTGTCGTCGTCGGCCGCGGGTGCCTCGGGCGTCCGTGGCTGTTCGGCGACCTGGCCGCGGCCTTCCGCGCCCGCGCGGGCGAGATCGGCGCGGCGGAGGCGGAGGCGGCGCAGGCGCGTCCGACGCTGGGCCAGGTGGCGCAGACGTTCCGGCGTCACGCCGAGCTGCTGGTCGAGTTCTTCGAGAGCGAGGAGCGCGGCTGCCGCGACATCCGCAAGCACGTCGCCTGGTACTTCAAGGGGTACCCGGTCGGTGGTGACCTGCGGGCGAGCCTCGCGACGGTCGACACCCTCCAGCACCTGGACGACCTGCTCGCGACGCTCGACTGGGACCAGGAATACCCGGGCGAGGCGGCAGAGGGCCAGCGCGGCCGCGCGGGCTCGCCCAAGCGCCCAGCGCTTCCGGACGGCTGGCTGCAGAGCCGCGACCTCGACGGCGCACAGCGCGCAGAGGTCGCCGACGCGGAGGTGCACAACAGTGGTGGATGACGTGGCGGCGACCATGCGCGACGCGGCCGGTCACGCCCGCGTTGCAGAGCGGGACGCCCGGGCGGCCGCCGAGAACGGCTACTCCGAGTACGACCGCGAGCGCTGGCTGCCGGAACAGCACTCCAACCGGCGCAGCGACTTCGCCCGCGACCGCGCGCGCCTGCTGCACTCCAGCGCCCTGCGCCGGCTCGCGGCGAAGACGCAGGTGCTCAGCCCGACCGCCGGGCTCGATTTCGCGCGCAACCGGCTGACGCACTCGCTCGAGGTCGCCCAGGTCGGGCGCGAGCTCGCCAACAGCCTCGGGCTCGATCCGGACATCGTCGATACCGCGTGCCTCGCGCACGACATCGGGCATCCGCCGTTCGGGCACAACGGCGAGCGCGCGCTCAACTCCTGGGCGGAGGACATCGGCGGGTTCGAGGGCAACGCCCAGACCCTCCGGCTGCTCAGCCGGCTGGAGCCGAAGGTGTTCGGTCGCGACGGCCGACCGTACGGCCTGAACCTGACGCGCGCCAGCCTCGACGCGAGCTGCAAGTACCCGTGGCCGGCGTCGTCGTCCGTACCCGACCCGAGCGGCCGCGCCAAGTTCGGCTTCTACGACGACGACCACGCCGTCTTCGAGTGGATGCGTGCCGGCGCGCCCGACCGTCAGCGGTGCATCGAGGCGCAGGTCATGGATCTGTCCGACGACATCGCGTACTCGGTCCACGACTTCGAGGACGCGGTGGTGAACGGCTATATCGACGTCGCGGCCCTCGGGAGCCGGGTCGACCACGAAGACCTCGTGCAGTCGATGCACGAGTGGGTCGGCGGCGAGGTCAGCCACCAGGAGCTGATCGAGGCGTTCGACCGCCTCGACTCGATGGACATCTGGCTCGACGGCTGGGACGGCTCCCGCCGCTCCCAGGCCCGGCTGAAGAACCTCACCAGTCAGCTGATCGGCCGGTTCGCGCACGCGGCGGTCCACGCGACCAAGGAGTCGGCAGGCCGCACCGACCTCATCCGCTTCGGCGCCGACGTCGTCGTGCCGCTCGGCATCCGCGCCGAGATCGCCGTGCTGAAGGGGATCGTGGCGACGTTCGTCATGTCGCGCAACACCCGGCAGCCGATCTACGCGCAGCAGCGGCAGATCCTGACCACGCTGGCCGACCTGCTGTACCAGCGAGGGCCGGCCGAGCTCGACCCGGGCTTCGCCGAGGACTGGCGGGACGCCGGGACGGACGCCGAACGCCGGCGAGTGGTCGTCGACCAGGTCGCCAGCCTCACCGACCAGAGCGCACTCAGCTGGTACGAGCGACTGGTGCAGCACTGACGCCCGCACGACCGGGCTTGAATACCGCCGCCCTGTGCAGAATGCTGGGGGTCAGGCCTTCAGGAGGAGACGAATGAGCACCCCACTACCGCCGTCGGACGACGACCGCCCCGCTGAGAGCGGGTCGGCGGAGGCGACTCCGGCCGCGACGGAGAAGCCCCGTCGCGCGCCGCGCGCGTCCACCGGAACGGGTGCGGGCCGGGCGACCGCCTCCCGATCGACCACCCGGAAGGCTCCGGCGACGACAGCCGCTCCCGCGGGCGGCGCAGATCAGAACGATGTCACCGCAGAAGCGATCCCCGCGGCGGTGCCTGCCGGCGACGCGAAGCCGGCCGCCGCGCGCAAGACGACGACGGCCAGGTCCACGACGAAGGCGGCCACCGGAAACGCGACGAAGAGGCCGGCGGCCACGGGTGACGCGACGAAGAAGCCGGCCACGCCGCGCTCGCGTCGGAGCACCGCGAAGCCGACCCCCATCGCCCCCGAGGGCGAGGCACCGGGCATCATGGACGCGACCCTCGGAGCGCGGGAGCCGCTGGCCGGCAGATCCACGGCGCCGACGGGCAACGACACGTCGAGCTCACCGGTCGAGCCGCTGGCCGAGACGGATGTCGCGGCGACGAAGCGCCTCCCCACGGCGGAGGAGGTCTACGCGGGCACGCCTGCGGCCGGCGACGCCACGGAGGACGCCCCGCCAGCAGCGGTGCCTGCCGCGGTACCCGCGGAGACGGTCGTCGCGCCCAGCGAGCCGGTCGTGCCCGCCGAGCCCGAGCCGGTCGAGCCGATCGCCGCGACGGGCCCCGAGGCCTCGGCCTTCGAGGGTGTGCCGGACTCGGCGTCCCCGTCGGCGACCACGACCGAGACCACCCTTCCCACCGAGCGACTGGAGCCCGTGTCCAGCACCGCCGCCGCCGCTCCGGGCGCCCCGGGCGCCCACCCGGGCGGTCAGCCGAGCGCTCACGGCCGCACCGTGAACGAGCTCGCCGACCGGCTCGACGACTCGCGGTTCTTCTCCTCGCTCTTCGACTTCACGTTCACCAACTACGTCACGCGCAAGCTGGCCGGTCCGGTGTACGTGGTCGGCCTCGTACTGATCGGCCTGGGGATCGTCGTCGGCTTCGCGAACTCGTTGAGCTCCGCCATCGCGACGCACGCTCCGATCGGGGCGTTCGTGTTCCTGTTCGGCGTGCTGATCACGCTGGTCGGTGCGATGCTGGCGGTCCTGCTGCTGCGGGTCGGGATCGAGGTGTTCTGCGCGATCATCGAGATCGCCCAGAATACGCGCCGCAGGCGGCCACCGAACGAGTAATCCACGGGCCGCCGTGAGCGTCGGTCCGGCTCACTAGAATCGAAGCATGGCCGGCCGGATTCGACAGAGCGACATCGAAGAGGTCAAGGCCCGCACCAACATCGCCGACATCGTCGGCGACTACGTCAGCCTCAAGACCGGCGGTGTCGGGGCGCTCAAGGGCCTCTGCCCGTTCCACGACGAGAAGAGCCCGAGCTTCTACGTGCGTCCGGGCGTCGGCCGCTACCACTGCTTCGGCTGCGGCGAAGGCGGCGACGTCTACGAGTTCCTCCTCAAGATGGACCACGTCTCCTTCACCGACGCCGTCGAACGTCTGGCAGGCCGCATCGGCTACCAGCTCCACTACGAGGAGGGCGGCGGCGGCCCGTCCGAGGGCTCCGGCAACCGCGCCCGCCTGCTCGCCGCCAACACCGCCGCCGAGGAGTTCTTCCGCGACCGGCTCTCGGCCCCCGACGCCGACCCGGGTCGCCGCTTCCTCGGGGAGCGCGGCTTCGACGCCAACGCCGCCGCCCACTTCGGCGTCGGGTTCGCCCCGAAGAGCTGGGACGAGCTCACCAAGCATCTGCGCGGCAAGGGCTTCACGCAGGACGAACTGCTTGCGGCCGGCCTGGTCTCGCAGGGCGACCGCGGCGTGTACGACCGTTTCCGCGGCCGGCTGATCTGGCCGATCCGCGACGTCACCGGCCAGACCATCGGATTCGGCGCCCGCCGCCTGCTCGACGACGACAAAGGCCCGAAGTACCTGAACACCCCCGAGACCGCCGTCTACAAGAAGGCTCAGGTGCTCTACGGCCTCGACCTGGCCAAGCGCGACATCTCGCGGCAGGATCAGGTGGTCGTGGTGGAGGGCTACACCGACGTCATGGCCTGCCACCTGGCCGGGATCACCACCGCGGTGGCGACCTGTGGCACCTCCTTCGGCGTCGACCACATCAAGGTGATCCGCCGCGTGATGGGGGATGACAACAGCCAGGGCTCCGTCATCTTCACCTTCGACCCGGATGCGGCGGGCCAGAAGGCGGCGACCCGCGCGTTCGGCGAGGAGCAGCGCTTCTCCGCCCAGACCTACGTCGCCGTCGGCCCCGACGGTCTCGACCCCTGCGACCTGCGGCTCGAGAAGGGCGACGACGCCGTGCGCCGGATGATCGACGCCCGCAAGCCGATGTACGAGTTCATGATCCGGCAGGTCGTCGAGCGGTTCGACCTCGACTCGGTGGAAGGACGCATGGCGGCTCTCCGCGCCGGTGCCCCGATCGTCGCGACCATCCGCGACCCGGCCTCGCAGAGCGGCTACACCCGCGAGCTCGCCCGACTCTCGGGCGCCGAGCTGCAGGACGCGACCCGCGCCGTCCGCGCCGCCCAGCGCAGCGGAAGCCAGGGCAGCGGAAGCCAGCGCGGCGACACCCGGGAGCGCCCGGCATCCACGCCGAACGACGGCCCCGAGCAGCCTCGCCCGCTGCCGCAGGCCGACCTCGCGGACCCCACCCAGCGCACCGAGCGCGAGAGCCTCATGGTCCTCCTGCAGCTCCCGGGCGAGGTCGGCGCCGAGCGGGCGGCGCGCGCCGTCCAGGTCCCGTTCGTGAACCCGACCCACGCGGTGGTGCGCGACGCCATCGCGAGTCAACTGCCCACGATGGCACAGCCGGGATGGGTGGATCGCGTGCTCGCCGAGGTGCCGCAGGCGTACGCTCCGACGGTCAACGCCCTCGCCGTGGCCACACTGCCGCAGGACGGTGACACGGGACGCTACGCCCGCTCGATCGTCGACGGCCTGATCGACCGCGACCTGCTCCGCGAGAAGGCCGAGCTCACCTCCCGCCTCGGCCGCACAGAGGACCCGGAGTTGCGCAGGCAGATCTCGATCGCGATGGTCGCCATCGAGTCCGAGCGGAGACGCCTGCGCGGTGAGTAGCGGTCGGCGCTCTTTTGTTGCGCTTGTGTGAAGATCGCGCCCGGATCCGCATTCGAATGCATGTTCTGCGATGATTCCGTGCTAGGAAAGTTCTCACGCGATCGGCGATCACGCACGCCTGCGACGACGCCGCCGCGCATCCCACACCAGGAAGAGGTACTCGGATATGACATCCGCACACAACGGTGGTCGGCGCCTGCTCGCCGTATCCGCCGCTTTCGCGGCCGCGGCACTGGTGCTCGCCGGCTGCTCGGGTAGCAACAACGGCTCCGGCGGAGGCGGCGCGATCACCGTCGGCACGACCGACAAGATCACGTCGATCGACCCGGCCGGTTCGTACGACAACGGCTCCTTCGCCGTCATGAACCAGGTCTACCCGTTCCTGCTGAACACGCCGTACGGCAGCCCGGACGTCAAGCCGGACATCGCCGAGAGCGCGGACTTCACGTCGCCGACCGAGTACACGGTCAAGCTCAAGCCGGGACTGAAGTTCGCGAACGGCCACGACCTCACCTCCTCGGACGTGAAGTTCACCTTCGATCGCCAGATCAAGATCAACGACCCCAACGGCCCCGCGTCGCTGCTCGCCAACCTCGACAGCGTGTCCACGCCGGACAAGACCACGGTGGTCTTCAAGCTGAAGGTGCCGAACGACCAGACCTTCCCGCAGGTGCTCTCCAGCCCGGCCGGTCCGATCGTCGACGAGCAGGTCTTCTCGGCCGACAAGGTCACCCCGGACAACACCATCGTCAAGGGCCACCCCTTCGCCGGTCAGTACGACATCGCGAGCTACGACTTCAACAACCTGATCGCCTACAAGGCCTTCGACGGCTACAAGGGCCTCCTCGGCAAGCCGGCGACCGCCAAGGTCAACGTCAAGTACTACGCCGAGTCGTCCAACCTGAAGCTCGACATCCAGAAGAACGCGATCGACGTGGCGTTCCGCAGCCTCTCGGCCACCGACATCTCGAGCCTCGAGAACAACAAGAAGGTCAAGGTCGTCAAGGGACCGGGTGGCGAGATCCGCTACATCGTGTTCAACTTCAACACCCAGCCCTACGGCGCCACGACCTCGGAGGCCGACCCCAAGAAGGCCCTCGCGGTGCGCCAGGCGGCGGCCGACCTCGTCGACCGCGCGGCGATCGCCGACCAGGTCTACAAGGGCACCTACACCCCGCTGTACTCCTTCGTCCCGGACGGCCTGACCGGCGCCACGACGGTTCTCAAGAACCTGTACGGCGACGGCAACGGCGGTCCGAGCCTCGAGAAGGCCAAGGCGGCTCTGCAGGCGGCCGGCGTCACCACCCCGGTGAGCCTCAACCTCCAGTACAACCCGGACCACTACGGCCCGTCCTCCGGTGACGAGTACGCGCTCGTGAAGGAGCAGCTGGAGAACGGCGGCCTGTTCAAGGTCAACCTGCAGTCGACCGAGTGGGTGCAGTACTCCAAGGACCGCACCAAGGATGTCTACCCGGCCTACCAGCTCGGCTGGTTCCCGGACTACTCCGACGCCGACAACTACCTGTCGCCGTTCTTCATCAAGGACAACTTCCTGGCGAACCACTACGACAACGCCGAGGTCCAGGACCTCATCGCGAAGCAGGCGGGCACGACCGACAAGGCCGAGCGCACGAAGCTGATCGAGGAGATCCAGGCCAAGGTCGGCGCCGACCTGAGCACCCTGCCGCTGCTGCAGGGCTCGCAGGTCGCGATCGTCGGCACCGGGGTCAAGGGCGCCGACAAGACGCTCGACGCCTCGTTCAAGTTCCGCTACGCGGCGCTCTCGAAATAAGCCGGCGACGAGCCGATAAGCTCTGAGCCGGACCGGGGGGTGGCGCGCTGACCAGCGAGCCACCCCCTTTCACGAACCACCACGATTGGCTTCCATGACAGCGACTGTCAGCACCGCGGGCGCAGGGACCGCCCCCGGGCCCGAACGCACGAAGGCGAAGCGACGATCGGGAGGCGGCCTCGGCCGCTACATCCTGGTCCGCGCCCTTCTCATCATCCCGACCATCTTCATCCTGGTCACCGTCGTCTTCTTCCTGATGCGGTCGACCGGCGACCCGATCACGGCCGCGCTGGGCGGCAAGCTTCCCCCAGCGCAGCTCGCGCAGCGCGTGCACGAGGCGGGCTACGACCGCCCGATCATCGTCCAGTACCTCGAGTACCTGGGTCAGCTGCTCCGCGGCGACTTCGGCACGACGTTCACCGACAACCAGCCCGTCACCCAGGTGCTGCTCACGTACGGCGCCGCCACCCTCGAGCTCGCGTTCTACGCGCTCATCGTGGCGTTCATCGTCGGCATCCCGCTAGGGCTCATCGCCGCGTACTACCGGGACAAGGCGCAGGATGCGGGCTTGCGGATCATGGCGATCCTCTTCTATGCGACGCCCGTCTTCTTCGTCGGACTCGTGCTCAAGCTCGTGTTCTCGATCTGGCTGGGCTGGCTCCCGGTCTCCGGTCGAGCCTCGACGAGCTCGGAGCTGGAGATGCAGACGCTGGACAACAAGACCGGCATCTACCTGATCGACGCGTTCCAGACCGGCGATCCGGCCGTCATCGGCGACGTGCTGATCCACGCGATCCTCCCGGGCCTCGCGCTCGGCCTGCTGACCGCGGGCATCTTCCTGCGCCTGGTCCGGACCAACGTGATCGGGACGCTGTCCACCGACTACGTGGATGCGGCCCGCTCGCGCGGTGTCGCCGAGTCGCGGCTGCTGCGCAAGCACGCCTACCGGCCGGCGCTCATCCCGATCATCACGGTGATCGGCCTGCAGATCGCGCTACTCCTGGGCGGTGCGGTGCTGACCGAGTCCACGTTCGAGTGGAAGGGGCTGGGCTTCCAGCTGGTGCACTACCTGCAGGCGCGCGACTTCGTCGCCGTTCAGGGCATGGTCGTGCTGCTGGCGGTCATCGTGACCCTCACCAACTT
>JAEWJG010000112.1 GCA_023386675.1 Actinomycetes bacterium | reverse complement strand
GGCCACCGCTCCGCCCCCACCAGCTCGGCGAGCCGCGGCCAGCGCGGCGCGCCGGGCGGCCAGGCGCTGCACGCCTCGACCAGCGCCCGCAGCCCGTCGTCCGTCCCCACGACCGCCGCATATGCGCGCGCTGCGGCTGCCGCCGGATCGTACCCGGCGGGATCGGCCGCCCACTCGGCCACCGTCTCCAGCGCGAGGTGCGACGGCGCAGCCTCCACCATCGGGTTCGCGACGATGCCCACCAGCCCGGGCCCGGCCTCGCGGCCGGGCAGCGGGCCGAGGAACAGCCGCGAACGGTCGAAGTCGTTTACCGGGAAGTTGTCCCACAGCACCAGGTCGCGGCCGAAGCTGCGCGCGGCCTGAGCGATGTCGTCCGCCGTGACCCCTCCCACGACGATGTCGGAGCCGGTCCACATCACGCGTGCGTCGGGCGGCAGCGTCGTCGCCAGTCCGACGCGGTAGGGCGTGCGCGAGAGCCCGGCGTAGTCGGTCGGGCAGAGCAGCACCGGCTCGTCGATTCCGGCGGGTCGCAGGAACGCATCCTGGAACCGGGCCGCCGCCTGCCCGTGAGCGCGCCCCAGCGACGAGGGGTCGTCCATCGGCACGTCGTCGAACAGCAGGGCGAACGACCGGATGCCCGCGCCCAGCACCTGCCGGCACTTCGCCGCGAGCGCCTCGTGCTCGGCCTCCTCGTCGAACCGCATCGAGAGGCCCGGCGAGATGGCATAGACGAAGCGGACGCCGCGCGCGGACGCCTCGGCGTTCAGCCGCGCGAGGTCGGCCAGCCGATCGGCGGGATACGGCTCGCGCCACGCCTCGCGGTGCCACGGGTCGTCCTTCGGCGCGTACACGTAGTGGTCGAGTCCGTTCGCGCCGCCGCGGTCGAACCACGCGAGGCGGTCGGCGTGCGACCACGGCTCGCCGTAGAAGCCTTCGACCACGCCGCGCCAGGCCAGCCCGCTCACCGGCCGCCTCCGTGCCACGACGACCACAGCTCCGCATACGCGCCGCCCGCGGCAACGAGCTGCTCGTGGCTTCCGAGCTCGTCGATGCGCCCGTCGCGCACCACCGCGATCCGGTCGGCGTCGTGGGCGGTGTGGAGGCGGTGCGCGATCGCGACGACCGTCCGTCCCTCGAGCACGCGGTTCATCGCGCGTTCCAGATCGCGGGCGGCCGTCGGGTCGAGCAGGGAGGTGGCTTCGTCCAGGATGAGCGTGTGCGGGTCGAGCAGCACGAGGCGCGCGAGCGCGAGCTGTTGCGCTTGCGCGGGAGTGAGGACGATGCCGCCGGAGCCGACGACCGTGTCGAGGCCCTTCGGCATGGAGCGGACCCAGCGCAACGCATCCACCACCCGCAGCGCGCGGGTGAGCTCGTCGCGTCCGGCCCCGGGCTTCGCGAGGGACAGGTTCTCGGCGATGGTGCCGACGAAGACGTGGTGCTCCTGCGTGACCAGTGCCACGTGGCTGCGCAGGTCGTCGAGCGGAAGGTCGACCAGCCGGACGCCGCCGACGGCGATGCGGCCGCCGGACGGCTCGGTGATGCCCGCCATCAGGCGCCCCAGAGTCGACTTGCCGGAGCCGGACGGGCCGACGATCGCGAGCCGCTCGCCGACGGCCAGGTCGAGGGAGACGCCGTGCAGCACCTCCATGCCCTCGCGGTAGGAGTAGCGGACGTCGGAGGCGACGACGTGCTCGTCGGCCGGCTGCTCGCCGGTCGCGTGGCGGTCCTCGGGCACGTCGGCCACGCCGATGATCCGCGAGAGGGCGGTGGTGCCCACCTGGATCTCGTCCAGCCAGCTGATCAGCTCGTCGACCGGCGACACCAGCTGCATCGCGTACAGCGCGACCGCCGTCACCGCGCCGATTCCGACCACGCCCGCCCCGACGAGAGAGGCGCCCCAGGCGAGGACGACGATCACAGGCAGCAGGAACGCGATGTCGGTGCTCGGGAAGAACCACGACCGCAGCCACAGCGTGTACCACTCCGACTCGCGCCGCTCCCGCAGCGCTGCGTCGATCTTCGTCCGCTGCGCCGGCGCGAGGCTGAGCGCCTCGATGGTGCGCACCCCGTCCACCGTCTCGCTGATCGTGCCGCCGAGGGTGGCGTACGACGCGAGCTGCCGCTGATAGCCCGGGCCCGAGCGCTTGAGGTACCAGCGCGTGGCGAACACCAGGATGGGCACCCCGGCGAACATCGCGATCGCGACCGGCGGGCTCACCAGGACGGCGGCGACCACGGTCAGCACGGCCGTGACGCCGGCGACGAGGATGCGCGGAACGCCGAACCGCACGGTCTGCGCGACCGACTGGATGTCGTTGGTCGTCCGGGCGAGGAGGTCGCCGGTCCCAGCTGCCTCAACGGTCGAGAGCGGAAGGCGCGCGACGGTCGCGAGGAACTCCTCCCGCAACTGTGCGAACACGCCCTCGCCGAGGATCATCGACTGCCGCTGCGCGAACCGGATGAGGACGGCCTGGCAGACGATCGCCCCGAGCAGCACGAGCGCGATGGTGTCGATGCCGGCGGAGGACAGCGTCCGGCCGGTGATGCCGTCGATGATCAGCCCGATGAGGGCAGGGCCCGCGAGGCCGGCGACCGCGGCGAGCGTGTGCAGCACGAGCACCAGCGACAGGCCGCCGCGATGCTGCCGGATGAGGCGGGCGCCGGTGGCCCGCACGGTCGCGGTGCTAGCGATCGGAAGCAGCATCGTCCGTCCCCTTCTTCTTCTTGGCCTTCTTGGCTTTCTTGGCGCGCGTGCGGTCGCCCGCCGGTCGCTGCGCGGACACGGGATGCGTCGCCGTCCACAGGGCGTCGATGGACCCGGTCCACGCGGCGTCGAGGTCCTCGCCGTCGGCGGGCTCGGCCGCGCTGATCGTCCGGGAGACGATCGCGCGGTACAGGTCGCCGAGGTCGTCCTCCAGGCGGAGCAGGGAGGCGTGCGTCCCGGTCCCGATGACGCGGCCCCTCCGGACGACGGCGATCGTGTCCATCCGGTCGAGGAGCAGCGGGCTCGCGGTCACGACGACGGTGGTGCGGCCGTCGCGGGCCTCGCGCAGCCGCTCGGCGATCTGCGCCTCTGTGTGCGCGTCCACGGCGCTGGTCGGCTCGATCAGGACCAGCACCTCGGCGTCGGTCAGCAGCGCCCGGGCGAGGCTGAGGCGCTGGCGCTGACCGCCGGAGAAGGTGCGGCCGCGCTCGGCGACGCGCTCGTGCACGCCCTCCGGAAGCGCCTCGACGGTCTCGCTCGCGGCGGCGGTGTCGAGCGCTGCGGAGACCCGGCGCAGGCGTCCGGTGGAGGTGTCGGTGAACTCCGGGTCCCGGATCGGCAGCGTGTCGAGGCCGTCGAGCAGTCTGCCGCCGAAGAGGTGCGGGTTGGCGTCGTTGACGACGATGCGCTCCCGCACGTCGCGCACGGGGACGCGGGTGTGATCCACTCCTCCCCAGAGCACGGGTGCTTCCCGGTGGATGCCGTCGTCGAAGCGGCCGAGGCGGGTCGCGATGCCGGCGGCCTCATCCTGGTCGGCGTCGACGATCGCGGTGAACCGGCCGGGGGCGACGACGACGCCGGACGCGAGGTCCTCGATGGCGGAGCCCCACGCCGGAGCCTCGGCCGGCTCGTCGGTGTCTCGGGCGGCGGGCTGCGTGCGCAGCACCGACAGCACCCGTCGCGCCGAGACGATGCCCGCGGTGAAGGTCTGCGCGGCCTCGACGGCGGTGCGCAGCGGCAGGACGAGGAACGTCGCGTAGCCGTAGAACGCGGTCAGCTGGCCGGGGGTGATCGTCCCGTCGAGCGCCAGGTGCGCGCCGAACCACACGATGAACACCAGGAACGCGCCCGGCAGCAGCACCTGCAGGCCGTCGAGCCAGCTCTGCGTCTTCGCGACCCCCACGCCCGCGGCGCGGACGCGCTGCGACTGCCGGGCGTAGCGATCCACGAACTCGTGCTCGCCGCCGATCCCGCGCAGCACGCGCAGGCCGACGACGGTGTCGGCACCCAGCGTGGTCAGGCCGCCGGCCTCCTCACGCCACACCGCCTGCTTCGTGCGCAGCGGGCGCAGCAGCAGGGCGAGCAGCAGCGCGACGGCGGGCACGCCGATCACGACGGCGAGGCCGAGCGGGAGGGAGGCGTTCAGCATGATGATCGACACCGCGACGAACGCGACGACGCCGCCGCCGAGCCGCGCCGTCACGTCGAACATGGCGCCGAGGCGGAGGGAGTCGGTGCTCACGGTCGCGACGATCTCACCGGACGACGTGGTCGCCGTGATCGCCGGTCCCGTCTCGGCCGAGTGGTAGCCGATCAGCCGGGCGACGCCCAGTGACGAGCGCAGCCAGTTGGACACGGCCATCCGGTGGCGCAGCATCCCGGTCACCGCCTGGATCACGGCGACGACGAGCAGTGCGCCGCACCACGCCCACAGCGCGGACGGGTCGCCGGAGACGCCCTCGTCGACCGCGCGGCCGAGGAGGTACGGCCAGACGGCCTGGCACAGCATCCAGACCACGCCGAACAGCACGCCGGCGGTGAGGGTCGCCGGCTGCCGCGCGGCCTGCCAAAGCAGGAACCGCGGCACCGATGACAGGTGCTTCTCGGTAGGGCGGACGGAGGGGATGCGCGCCCCGCGCGGCGTGCGCGGGGGTGACGGACGGGCAGCGCGGACGCTGGACATCTTCGGTGCTCCTGGGGGGATCGAGCGGTGAGGGTGGGGG
>JAEWJG010000106.1 GCA_023386675.1 Actinomycetes bacterium | reverse complement strand
GAATGTGCACTATCCGTGAGGAATAGCGCACATTCGGCACGAATGTCGTCAGGGGGTCAGCCCAGGCGCGCCTTCAGGTTCTCGGCGATGGCGTCGAGGAACTCCTCCGTCGTGAGGAACTTCTGCTCGGGGCCGACGAGAAGCGCGAGGTCCTTGGTCATCTTGCCCTCCTCGACCGTCTTCACCACGACGTCCTCGAGGGTGTGGGTGAAGTCGATGAGCTCCTGGTTGCCGTCGAGCTTGCCGCGGTGCGCGAGGCCGCGCGTCCACGCGAAGATCGAGGCGATCGGGTTCGTCGAGGTCGGCTTGCCCTGCTGGTGCTGGCGGTAGTGACGGGTGACCGTGCCGTGCGCGGCCTCCGCCTCCACGACCGACCCGTCCGGAGTGGTCAGCACGGAGGTCATCAGGCCGAGCGACCCGAAGCCCTGCGCGACGGTGTCGGACTGGACGTCGCCGTCGTAGTTCTTGCAGGCCCAGACGTAGCCGCCCTCCCACTTGAGGCTGGAGGCGACCATGTCGTCGATGAGGCGGTGCTCGTAGGTGAGGCCGGCCGCGTCGAACTTCTCCTTGTACTCGGCGTCGAAGACCTCCTGGAAGAGGTCCTTGAAGCGGCCGTCGTACGCCTTGAGGATCGTGTTCTTGGTCGACAGGTAGACCGGGTACTGGCGGTCGAGGCCGTAGTTGAACGAGGCGCGCGCGAAGTCGCGGATCGACTCGTCCTGGTTGTACATGCCCATCGCGACGCCGGCGCCGGGCGCCTGGTAGATCTCGAAGGACTGCGCTTCGCCGCCATCGGCCGGCTGGAAGCTCATGGTCAGGGTGCCCGGGCCGTCGAAGGTGAAGTCGGTGGCGCGGTACTGGTCGCCGAAGGCGTGACGGCCGATGACGATCGGCTTGTTCCAGCCGGGGACCAGTCGCGGGATGTTGGAGATGATGATCGGCTCACGGAAGACGACGCCGCCGAGGATGTTGCGGATCGTGCCGTTCGGGCTCTTCCACATCTTCTTCAGGCCGAACTCCTCCACGCGCGCCTCGTCCGGCGTGATGGTGGCGCACTTGACGCCGACGCCGTGCTTCTGGATGGCGTGGGCCGCGTCGATCGTGATCTGGTCGTCGGTCTCGTCGCGCTTCTGGATGCCGAGGTCGTAGTACTCGAGGTTCACGTCGAGGTACGGGTGGATGAGTGAGTCTTTGATGGCCTTCCAGATGATGCGCGTCATCTCGTCGCCGTCGAGTTCGACGACCGTTCCGTCGACCTTGATCTTGTCCATGGTTCTCCTGGGGTGTCTGCCGTTTCAGCCGACGACAGCTTACCCGAGCCGGAGAACTATCTTGACATCGAGACACTTTCTCTCGGTGAACGGTCGGCTGGGAGGGAGCTATGCCTCGGTCACCCGTGCAAGATAATCTTTCGTCATGGCTGAGTTGAGACTGGAAGAGTTGAGTGCGCGAACCGTCGTGGCGGCGAACGCGCTGACACTGAAGCCGGGCCAGGAGCAGTTCGTGGCTCCGGTCTCGTACTCGGCAGCGGCCGCGATCCCCGACCCGAACACCTCGTGGCAGCGCGTGGTCCTCGACGGGGACGAGGTGGTCGGCTTCATCATGGGCAGCTTCGACCCGAACGCCGAACACGAGGAGTTCAAGGCGATCCTCTGGCGTATCAACGTGGATGCGGACGACCAGGGCCGCGGCATCGGCACCTTCGCCGTGCGCGCCCTCGCCGAGGAGGCCCGCCAGCGCGGCCTGCAGCGCCTCTACGTCATCTGGGAGTCGGGCGAGCTCGGCCCGGAGCAGTTCTTCCTGCGCAGCGGCTTCCAGCCCACCGGCGAGACCCAGTACGGCGAGACGATCGGTGCCCTCGAGCTCTGACGAGCCGCCCTTCGTCGAGCGCGTGCTCGAGGTCGTGGACGCCATCCCGCCCGGGCGCGTGATGACCTACGGCGATGTGGCAGCGGTGCTCGGCTCCCGCGCGGCGCGCATGGTCGGCCAGATCATGGCCTATTACGGCGGCTCGGTGCCGTGGTGGCGTGTGGTGCGTGCGAGCGGGCATCCGCCGGCGAACCACGAGCACATCGCGCTGCAGCACTACCGCGCGGAGGGCACCCCGCTTCTGGGGGTGGGCACCGCGGCGTACCGCGTCGACCTCCGGGCGGCCCGCTACGATGGCGCGGGGAATCATCCCTCCGGCCGATGATCCGCTCAGTTTCGTCGTGTTCACTTGCAATACACCTATTCACCGTCCCCTGGAGCTGCCGTGCCCCGCATCCGTACCGCTGGAGTCATCGCGACGACGAGCGCGCTCGCCCTGGCCCTCTCCGGATGCTCGGTGATCACCGCGTTCGAGCCGCACGTGTCGTCCGCGATCTACGACACGGCGAAGGACATGAAGGCGCACAGCACCGCGGCGTTCGGCTCGCCCGCCTTCGTCCCCGACGATGCCACCATCATCCGCGTCGACTACGACACGCAGGACGGCTCGGCGATCATGACCTACACGTCCAAGTCGCACGTCGCCCCCGGCACCTGCGCGAAGGAGGTGCCGGTTCCCAAGCCGGCAATCCAGGACAGCTGGTGGCCGGTCGACGGTCTCCCCGCCACGGCCGGCGACTGCGGGGGCGGCTGGTCCGGCTTCGCCATCGGCGACCAGGTGTACGCCGCGAAGGCGTCGACCGCGAAGTAGCCCCGCCCCGGCGTCAGTGGAACTGCGGGACGATCAGCCAGATCCCGTAGAGGACCGCCGCGACGCCGATCGCGAAGCACACCACCGCGCCGACGGTCGCCGCCGCCGGGCGCCGGCCGGTGCGGACGGATGCGGCGCCTCCCTCCGCATCCAGAGGCGCTCCGACGGCGAGCAGCCGCAGGGCGACCGCGTACGACACCACGACGACGACGGTGGCGAGCAGGGCCACCAGGAACACCACGACGAACGATCCCCAGTCGACACCGAGGAACGACCCCTCGGGCGCGGCTGCGTGGACGCTGAGTTCGCGCATCCTCATCCCTCCTGTCCCACGGCGACCGGCTCGGTGTCGGCCGCCTTCGTCTCATCGGTCTCGTTGACGTTGTGCCGGTTCACCGGGTTGCGACGCGAGAGGCCGTAGATCAGCAGCCCCACCGCGAGCCCGAACACGCCGACGCAGATCAGTCCGATGACGCTCGCCGATGCGATCCACGCCGCGAGGCCTCCGACGAGCGCGGCCGCCGGCAGGGTGATGACCCAGGCGGCGGCGATCCGGCCGACCACGCCCCAGTGCACGGATGCCAGCTTCTTGCCCAGCCCGCTGCCCACGACGGCGCCGGAGGTGACCTGGGTGGTCGAGAGGGCGAAGCCGAGATGCGACGAGACGAGGATGGTCGCGGCCGACGACGTCTCGGCCGCGAAGCCCTGCGGCGGCATCACGTCGGTGATGCGCTTGCCCACCGTCCGCATGATGCGCCAGCCGCCGATGTACGTGCCCAGCGCGATCGCGAGCCCACACGAGGCGATCACCCAGAGCGGCGGTGCGCTTCCGGACGGCAGCGAGCCCGCGGCGATCAGGGTCACGGTGATCACACCCATCGTCTTCTGCGCGTCGTTGGTCCCGTGCGCGAGCGAGACGAGGGACGCGGACACCGTCTGCCCGTGCCGGAATCCCGCCTCGGACCCGTGCGCCCGGGCGTTGTGCGTGATCCGATAGGCCGCGTACGTCGCCCCCAGCGCGACGAATCCGGCGACGAGCGGCGAGAGCAGAGCCGGGATGACGACCTTGCTGAGCAGCACGCCCCAGTCGACCGCGCCGAACCCGGCGCCGATGACGGCCGCCCCGATGAGGCCGCCGAACAGCGCGTGCGTAGAACTCGACGGGAGGCCGAAGTACCAGGTGACGAGGTTCCACAGCACCGCGCCGATCAGCCCGGCGAAGATCATCGTCGGCGTGATGTCGACTCCGGAGGAGCCCTCCTTGATGACGCCTCCCGAGATGGTCTGGGCGACGGCCGTCGACAGGAAGGCGCCCACCAGGTTGAGCACGGCCGAGATGGCGACGGCCGTGCGCGGCTTCAGCGCCCCCGTGGCCACCGAGGTCGCCATCGCGTTGGCGGTGTCGTGGAAGCCGTTCGTGAAGTCGAAGACGAGCGCGACGACGATCACGGCGGCGACCGTGACGAGCATGTCCATGCGGTCGGTCCTTCCGTCGGGAGGGGACGCGGTGCGCGTCCCACCCCTGCCTACGCCGATCGGGGCGCGGGTGCTTTAACGGGAGGTGAATTGTTCAGCCGACGGGGATCGTCAGCTCGATGATGGTGCCCAGCCCCGCGACCGAGCGCACGTCCGCGCGTCCCGACACCGTCTCAACGCGGTCGCGGATCCCCTCCAGCCCACCGCCCGGCTCGATCCGGGCGCCGCCGTGTCCGTCGTCCTTGACGACGACCGTGACGGTCGTGTCTGCGCGCGTCACGGAGACGGAGCAATTGCGCGCACCGGAGTGCTTCGCCGCGTTCGCCAGCGCCTCGGACACGCAGTAGTAGATCGTCTCCTCGACGACCTCTGGCAGCCGCTCCCGCAGGTCGACGTGCACCTGGACCGGCAGGTGGCTGCGCATCCCGAGCTCGTCGATCGCCGAGCGCAGGTCGCCGTCCGTCAGCACGGTGGGGTGGATGCCGCGCGCCAGCTCCCGGAGTTCGCGCAGCGCGTCCGCCAACTGGTCGGAGGAGCGCTGCAGGTCGCCCGCGAGCTCCTCGTCGCCGCGCGCCTCGGCCTTCGCCGTGGCGATCCGCAGGCTGATCGCGAGCGACACGAGTTGCTGCTGGCTGCCGTCGTGCAGGTCGCGCTCCAGCCGGCGGCGGGCCAGGTAGCCCTCCTCGACCAGGCGGAGCCGCGACTGGCGGAGCTCCTGGATGGTGCGCTCCAGCCTCGCGCGCAGGCGGTCGTTGTCGACGGAGAGCAGCAGGGCGGACGACACGGCATCCAGGAGGCGATCGTCCTGGCTCAGCGCGATATCGTGCTCGATCAGCGCGATCGGGCCCTGATCGGAGTCGATCGCGAGCGTCGAGCGGCCGGGCCGGGTCGCCGTGACCGCGTCCGCGGCCGGGAGGCCGTCGCTGGTCTGGTAGCCCTGCAGGGCCTCGTCCCACCAGAACACGCGCAGCGACGGGTCGTGCAGCGTCCGCGCGAGGCTCGACTCCCAGAGGCCGCGGTCCACCTTGTCCCGCGCGACGATGACCAGGTCGGCGACCCGGGACCGGAGCCCGCGCGCGTACAGCACACCGCCGACGAACGCCGGCGGGATGAGCGCGATCGCGATCGGCGGCACGAACTGCAGCCAGCCGCCGTCCCAGTCGAGCGCGAAGCTCAACGAGTCCTGGACCGTGCCGTAGCACCAGAGCAGGATGGCCAGCGGCATCACGAACGCCACCCGGCGCGCGGGCAGCGAGCTGGTGAACCAGCGTGCGATCAGCCGGGCTGCGACCGTCAGCATCAGCGCGAGTCCGACGAGGCGCCAGCCGATGCCGAGCCAGTAGTCCGCCGTGTCGCTGGGGATCACCGCGTACGGGTTCGCCGCGCACCCGCACTCGGCGGACGACGGCGCAGAGAAGAGCAGGATGCCTCCGAGCCGCACGACGAACGCGACCGCCACCGCCAGGACCACCACGCGATCGAAGCGCGCCGTCAGGCGACCGGTGGGATAGCAGAGCACCAGGACGCCGACGAGCACCGCCCACAGGTCCGTGACGCCCGCGACCCACGGCCAGACCCATCCCCACTGACGGACCAGCGGATACCAGGCACCGGCTGACCAGAACAGCGCGGCGCCCACCATCAGCCAGCCCGGGATCGCGCTGCGGACCAGCCGCCACGCGACGACGCCGCACACCAGGTAGTCCACCGCGACGGTGACGAAGACGACAGCCCAGCCGGCCCCGGGCGGACGCGGTCCGTAGTCGTCCAGCATCGCGCTGAACACCTGCGGGAGCACGTTCGACGCGATGGCGATCGTCACCGCCAGCGCACGGGCCGTCACCCGCCACCACTGGGGACGCGCGACGGGTGCGCCGGCGTCCGTCGCGGAGGGTCTCGGCCGCGTGGCGACCACGGGCTCAGACGTCCCGGCCCAGGAACCGCAGCACCGCGAGGACGCGCCGATGCCCCTCGGCGGAGTCCTCCACGTCGAGCTTCGCCATGATGTGCCCGATGTGCGACTCGACCGTGCGGAGGCTCAGGTGCAGCTCGCTCGCGATGCCGACGTTCGACCGGCCCTCGGCCATGAGCCGGAGCACGTCCCGCTCGCGGGCGGACAGCGACTCGATCGTCGCCTCCGACGCGCGGGCGTTGACCAGCAGCTGCACGACCTCCGGGTCCACGACGGAGCCCCCGCGGGCGACCGTGCGGACAGCGGTGACGAGCGTGTCGGCGTCGGCCACGCGATCCTTCAGGAGGTACCCGGTGCCGCTGCCCGCGCTCATGGCCCGGATGGCGTACGCCGCCGTGGTGTACATCGACAGGAGGAGGATGCCGGCGCGCGAGCCGCCGGCGCGAAGGCGCTCCAGCGCCCGCAGGCCCTCGTCGGTGTGGGTCGGGGGCATCTTGATGTCGAGGACGATGGCGTCGACATCCTCTGCCGCGACGGCGTCGAGGAGCTCCTCCGCCGTGTCGACGGACGCCACCACGTCCATCCCGCCCGCGCGCAGGATCTGCCCGATCCCCTCACGCAGGAGCACTGCGTCGTCGGCGACGGCCACCCGGAGCGCGCGAGAACTATCTGTCTGTCCCCCGCTCACGCCGCTTACACTAGCAGGCTGCGGATCGCCTCACCGGTCAGCTCCTCCTTGGTGATGAAACCCTTCGCGCCGCTGTCCGCGACCCGCCTTCCGTAGTCGGTGGCGGACCGGCTCGAGGTCAGCACGACGGCCACCCCGAAAGCCCGCATGACGGGCACGATGTCGAAGCCGCTGGCATCGGGCAGGCCGATGTCGAGGAGCACCACGTCGGGCGTGAGCCTCCTGCTGAGTTCGACCCCGCTTGCGGCCGTGTCGGTGTCGCCTACCACGGTGAACCGCTCCAGGCGAAGCAGCTCCGCAGCCTGGGCTCGGAACCGCTCGTGGTCGTCGACGATCACCACACGGAGGGACATATCCACATCATCACCGCACCAGCCCGGGTTGTTCATCCGTGCCTCCACGCAATCGGATTCTCGTGACCCCCCGGATGCGGGCCACTCCGGGCGACGCGAGTATGTGAGACAACCTCACCGACCCGAGCGGCGGGGCTTCCCCGGCCCGGAGATGCGGACCGAGACCACCCGAGGAGAGTGGGATGTCCATCGCGACCCGATCCGCCGGCCCGACCGGCCCCGCCGCCGAACGCGCGGCGACCGGGGCGGACGCGATGGACCTTCCCGCTCTTCACTCGCCGGTCGTCGTCATCGACCTCGCGAGGGTCGTCGACCGTTTCCGCGAGACGCGGACGCTTCTGCCGTGGATGGATGTGCGCTTCGATGTCTCCGCCCTCGCGCATCCATCACTGCTGGCCGCGCTCGCAGCCGACCGCGCCGGGTTCGTCGTGTCCCACGACTCCGCCCTGCCGGTGCTGCAGCGCAGCGTCGGCGACGTGCGGGGCGTGCTGCACGCGACGTCCGGCGCACGCTGGCCCCGGCGGCGCGCCGCCTGGCGCGCAGGGGTCCGCACCTTCGTCGTCGACGACGCCCGCGACCTGGACGAGTT
>JAEWJG010000046.1 GCA_023386675.1 Actinomycetes bacterium | reverse complement strand
CCGGATCGCCGCGAACGACCCGCTCGCCACGCGCCTCACCAAGCAGGTGCTGCGCGCGCCGCTCGCCGAGCATCCCACCGCCGAGCGGGAGGCGCAGGCGCAGGCGTTCGAGTCGCCCGAGAAGCGGCGGCGGATGACGGAGTTCCTGGAGCGGAGGAGGGCGCGATGAACGGGCTGCCGGGCAGGGTCGCTGTGATCGGCGGAGGACGGATGGGCGCCGGGATCGCGCACGCCTTCCTCATGGCCGGCGCCGAGGTCGTCGTGGTGGAGCGCGATCACCCGGCCGCGGCCGAGGCGCGCGACCGGATCCTCACGAACGTCGAGGGGAGCGTCCGCCGCGGCGCCGCAGCCCCCGATCCCGAGCAGCTGCTCGTCACGGTCACCTGGGAGGCGCTCACGGGCGCCGGCCTCGCCATCGAGGCGGTGCCCGAGCTGATCGGCCTCAAACGCGAGGCGCTGCGACGCGCGGAGGACCTGCTCCCGGTGGACGCGGTGCTCGCGAGCAATACCTCGTCGCTGTCCATCGACGTGCTGGCACAGGATCTGGAGCGGCCGGGCGCGTTCCTCGGGATGCACTTCTTCAACCCGGTCCCGGCATCCACGCTGGTCGAGCTCGTCACCGGCGCGGCGACCGCCCCCTCCGCCGCCGAGGAGGCCGCCCGCTGGGTCGCCGCGCTCGGCAAGACCGCGATCACGGTCCGCGACTCCCCCGGCTTCGCGTCGTCGCGGCTGGGCGTGCTGCTCGGGCTGGAGGCGATCCGGATGGTCGAGGAGGGCGTCGCCACCCCCGACGCCATCGACACGGCGATGACGCTCGGCTACAAGCATCCGGTCGGGCCGCTGCGGCTCACCGACATCGTCGGACTGGATGTGCGGCTCGACATCGCCGAGTACCTCGCTCGCGAGCTCGGCCCGCGGTTCGAGCCTCCGGAGCTGCTGCGACGCATGGTCGCCGAGGGGATGCTCGGGCAGAAGACCGGCAACGGCTTCTACGACTGGACCCGCGACGCGGGCGACTCCCCTAACGCTCCGGGGCGTCGATGATCAGGTTCGTGATGCGCGCCGTGCAGAGCCGGTTGCCGTCCTCGTCGCTGACGATCACCTCGTGGGACGCGATGGTGCGGCCGAGCCGGATGGCCGTCGCGACTCCCGTCACCACCCCCGAGCGGGCCGAACGGTGGTGCGTCGCGTTGATGTCGACGCCGACCGCGCTGCGCCCGGGCCCCGCGTGGATGACCGCCGCCCACGACCCCAGCGCCTCGGCGAAGGCGACCGAGGCACCGCCGTGCAGCAGCCCGAACGACTGGCGGTTGCCCTCCACCGGCATGGTCGCCACGACGCGCTCCGCGGACTGCTCCAGGATGCGCACCCCCATCTTCACGTCGAGCTCGCCCAGTTCGATCGTCCAGTCGCCGTCGGCCATGCGGCCAGCTTACGCATCCACTCGAGGAGGCCTCTCATGATCCTGCCCAGCTACATCCGCGACGGATGGTGGACCCCGGACGACGGGACGGGCGCGGCCGAGGTGCTCGACGCGTCCACCGGCGCGCCGATCGTGCAGGTGAGCAGCGCCGGGCTCGATCTCGCGGGCGCGCTCGACCATGCCCGCACCGTCGGGCAGGCGTCTCTCGGCGAGCTGACGTTCCATCAGCGGGCGCTGCTGCTCAAGCAGCTCGCGCAGGCGCTGACCGAGCGCAAGGAGGAGCTGTACGAGCTCTCGGCGCAGTCCGGCGCCACGCGCTCCGACGCCTGGATCGACGTCGACGGCGGCATCGGCGCCCTGTTCACCTACGGGTCGAAGGGGCGCCGCGAGCTGCCGAACGCGCAGGTCGTGCTCGACGGACCGTTGGAGCAGCTGTCGAAGGACGGCAGCTTCCTCGGCCGCCACGTCTACACCCGGCTGCCGGGCGTCGCGGTGCAGATCAACGCGTTCAACTTCCCGGTGTGGGGGATGCTCGAGAAGCTCGGGCCGTCGCTCCTCGCCGGGATGCCGACCCTGGTCAAGCCCGCGACGCCGACGGCGTTCATCGCCGAGGCGGCGGTGCGGATCATGGTGGAGTCGGGGCTGCTCCCCGCGGGTTCCCTGCAGCTGGTCAGCGGCGGCGTCCCCGACCTGTTCGACCACCTGCGGCTGGGCGACCTGGTCGCGTTCACCGGGTCCGCATCCACCGCCGAGAAGCTGCGCGCGCACGACGCTGTGCAGACCGGCGGCGTGCGGTTCACCAGCGAGACCGACTCGATCAACGCGTCGGTGCTGGGGGCGGATGCGGTGACCGGCACCCCTGAGTTCGACGCGTACGTGAAGGGGCTGGTCGTCGAACTGACGGCCAAGTCGGGGCAGAAGTGCACGGCGATCCGGCGCGCGATCGTGCCTGCGCCGCTCGTGGACGACGTGATCGGCGCCGTGCGCGAGCGCATCGCCGCGCGGGTGGTCGTGGGCGACCCCCGCGCCGAGGGCGTGACCATGGGGCCGCTCGCCTCGCGCGGTCAGCGGGAGGAGGTGCTGCGGCAGGTGTCGCGGCTGGTGGCGGCCGGCGGGGAGCTGGTG
>JAEWJG010000370.1 GCA_023386675.1 Actinomycetes bacterium | reverse complement strand
GGGGGGGGGGCGGGGGGGCCCCCCCCCGGCCCCCCTGCCCACCGCGCGCCACTCAGCCCTGACGGGCCTTCATCCGCGGGTTCTTCTTGTTGATGATGAACGTGCGACCGCGACGGCGCACGACCTGCGCGCCCGGCATCGCCTTGAGCGAGTTCAACGAGTTGCGTACCTTCATGACGAACCTCTCTTGTTGAAACCTATTCTCAATAACACGGAACGGCGGTCTGCTATTTCCAGAGACGCCTCGCGGCGGTCGTTAGGATCGCATCCATGGCCCTGATCGATCACCTCGGCATCACCGTCGCCGATCTCGAGTCGGCCGTCGCGCAGTTCGATCCGGTGCTGACCGCGCTCGGGTACACGCGGCACGACGCGGATGGCTCCGCCTCCTGGGATCACGGCACCGAGACCGAGCTGATCCTCTTCCCCGAGCGCGAACAGGGGAGCGGGCCGCACCGGCACGGCCGGGTCGGCTGGCAGCATCTCGCCTTCGACATCCACGAGCCGGCGGAGGTGGACCGCCTGCATGCGATCGCGCTCGCCGCCGGATGGACGTCCGTGCGGGACCCGAAGCTGTACCCGCGGTTCAACGATCGGTACTACGCCGCGTTCGTCGAGGACGACAACGGCATCCGGATCGAGTTCGCCTACAACCCGCCGAAGACGTTCGCGTTCGCACCGGAGGCGATCACCGCTCATCCCGAGCCCGACCCCGGCGAGGACCCGTGGGTCGATGGGCCGCCGTCCGCAGAGGAGATCGAGATCGTCCCCTCCGATCCGCGCTGGCCCGCGTGGTATCAGCAGACAGCCGGCGGGATCCGCACCGCTCTCGGCGACCGCGTGCTCGCGCTGGCCCACGTCGGCTCGACCTCGGTGCCCGGACTCGCAGCGAAGCCCCTGATCGACATCGACCTCACCGTGCCCGACAGCGCCGACGAGACCTCGTACGTCCCGGCGCTCGAGGCGCTCGGCTACCGGCTCACGGTTCGCGAACCCTCGTTCCACGAACACCGACTGCTGCGACTCGACGACCCGGCCGTGAACCTGCACGTCTGGTCACCGGACAGTCCGGAAGTCGTGCGGCACGCGCTGTTCCGCGACTGGCTCCGCGCCCATCCCGACGACCGCGCCCTCTACGTGGAGGCCAAGCTCGCTGCCGCTCCGGGCGGCGGCGGAGTGACGGAGTACAACCGGCGCAAGCAGGACGTCATCCGCGCGATCTACGACCGCGCCTTCCGGGGGGCGGGGCTGCTCGGCTGACCTGCCAACCCCGCCAGCACCGACCTCGCCGCCCGCAGCCCCGAGTACAGCGCTCCCTGGATGGACGGCGTCTCTCTGTGGTCGCCCGCGAGATGCAGTCCCGGACCGACGCGAGCGGGAGAGGGTCGTCGCATCGGCGGAGGCAGCGCGGGCAGTGCGTGCGGGATGTCGTCCCTGCGCAGAAGCTGCCAGGACTCCGCGTCCCGGCCGTAGAGGCGGACGAGCTGGGCACGCACCTCGCTTTCGCTCGCACTGCGTTCCTGAGCCCACAGGCAGGTCGCCTGGATGAGGTGGCGGCCCGGCGGCGCCGCCTCAGGGATCGTCGCGGAGATCGCCAGCGCGTTGACGATCGGACCTTCGCGGGTGCCGTCGAGCGTCAGGAATGCGGACGCCGGGGCTTCGTCCGCCGCGAACCACCACGTCTGCAGTCCCCGGGTGGCCGGGGCGGGCACATCCACGAGCCCGTCCAGGGCCTCTGCGCCCACCGCCACGACGACGTCGCGCGCGAGCATGGGGTCGCCGTCGCGCACCTCCACCTCCCAGCGATCGCCCCGTCGGCGCAGTCGGCCGACCGGACGGCCGAGCCGGATGTCGGCTCCGGCTGCGCGGGCACGAGACGCGAGCGCCATCGGCAGCGCGGCGATGCCCCGACGCGGCAGTCCTGCGGCCGCGGGCAGGAACGACCGGGCGAGAAGGCGCACATACGTATCGGAGGTCGACTCCGACGCGTCCGCGAGGACTCCGGAGAAGAACGGCGACAGAACCTCGGTGCGGAGCGGACCGGTGAGCTCTGCGGCGCCCCACCCGTCGGCGAGGGTGCGGTCCGGCCCGGCGACGGTCGCGCGCGGGCGCAGGGCGATCGGCGCGAGCCATCGGACGAGTCCGGCGAGATCGCGCGCTGTGACGAGACCGCCGGCGAGCGTCGCCGGAAGGAGCCGTGGATGTCGAAGGGGGTGCGCGAGAGTCGCCATCGAGCCGTCCCCTCGGCGCACCCGGACCGCGGTCGGGAACGGCGCGACACCGAGACCCTCGACGTCCACCGCCGCACGGACAGCCGGGTAGGCGGTGTTCAGGACGTGGAACCCGCGGTCGAGGGTGAAGCCGTCGACGCGATCGGTCCGCTGGCGTCCGCCGACATGATCCGCCGCCTCGAGCACGACCACCGCGCGGCCCTGCGATGTCAGTTCCACCGCGCATCGGAGCCCCGCCAGCCCGGCGCCGATCACGACCACGTCCTGCCTCTGCATGAGCCGAGTGTACGAGCGGACTCCGCGGTCATACCGATGACTGCTGCATCCCGGCGCCCGGTAGCCTCGTGGCATGACCTCGAACAGGAGTGAAGGATGAGCGTGCATCTGATCGGCGGCGGTGCGACCACCATCGCGGATGCTCCGCTGTATGCGCCGTTCGTCCGCGAGGCGGCGCTGAGGGCGCTCGACGGCGGCCGCTCGCGGCCTCGGATCGCTGTGATCTCGCTGCATCCCGAGGCTGAGGAGAAGGCCGCGGCGCTCGGCGAGCTCCTCGCAGCGGCGGGGGAGGAGCCGGTCGACCTGCGCCTGACCGCCGGGCGCCCAGGCTCCGCGATCGGACCCGATGCGATCGCCGGTGTCGACGGCGTCGCCCTCGGCGGCGGAGTCGTGGAGGATGTGCGGGCCGGGCTGGAGCCGGTGTTCGGCGAGCTGCGACGGCTCGTCTCGAGCGGCGTCCCCTTCCTGGGCGTATCGGCCGGCGCGATGATCGCGGCCGAGGGCTCGCTCAACGGCGGCTCGCGCATCGGCGGCGTGGTCGTCTCGCCCGAGGAACCGGACGAACCGGGCCGCGAGTTGGAGCTCGAGGCCGGGATCGGCCTCGTCGACGTCGCCATCGAGGTGCACGTCGCCCAGCGGGGGATGCTGTCCCGTCTGGTCGCCGCCGTGGAGTCCGGCATGATCGCGGGCGGTCTCGGGATCGACGAGCGCACGGCGCTCATCGTGGGGAACGGACGGCTCCGGGTCGAGGGCGAGGGCAGCGTCTGGCGGGTCCTGCCGACCGAGGGCGGTGTACTGGTCTCCACCATCGGGAACTGAGCGCCTGGCGTCCTGAGGCGCTGGAGGAGGACGCTACCCGCCGGAACGGATCCAGAACGCCTGAGGGGTCGGCCCTGGCTGGAATCCACACGACTGCGCCAGGATGACCGCCTCGGGAAAGGCGCTCGCGAGCGCGTCGGGAGTGTGGGCGTCGCTCGCGAACGTGATCGCCCGACCGCCTTCCTCGGCCCACCACTGAGGGACCCAGGACCAGAGCCGGCGCGTGTTCAGCTCGAGCGCGCGGCCGCTGCCGGCGATCGCGCGCATCGCCGCGCGGATGAGCCCCTCGAACTCGCGCGGGTCGAAGGGTCCGGCCTCCTCGGCCGGCCAGTGCCGGAGGGCGTAGTCGATGTGGGTGAAGACGTGGAAGGCGTCGGAACCCGCGACCATGCGCGGGATCTCCTCGAGGTAGGCCGTCATCACCTCCGCCGCCGGATGCTCCTGCAGCAGCCGGCTCGGCTCGGCGCGTCCACCGCCCATGTCGAGCGTGTGCAGCGAGCCGTTGATCCGATCGAAGCGATCGAGGTCGACCAGGGCGCGGGCCTCCGCTTCGAACAGATGCGGTTGCCCGAACTCGATGCCGGTGAAGATCCCGAGCCCGGGGAAATCGTGCCGCACGCGATCGATGCCGTCGAAGTACCCGTCGACGTCGAGCGGTTCGAACTCCATCAGACCGTCCGGCCGCACGTAGTGTCGCTGGTGCGCCAGCAGGTCCCCGGGCTCAGCGCGCCAGGAGCCGGGGATGTCCAGATGCTCCGTGAAGAACAGCGCGGGCAGCCCGATCCGGACCGCGTGCTCGCAGGTGGCGCGCATCCGGCCCACGGTTGCGGAGTGCGGGCCCCCGGTATCCCAGGACCATTCGCTGTGGACGTGGCTGTCGGCGGCCAGGACCGTAGCCGGATCGTAGACCGTCCGCCGCCGGGCGGATCAGGGCGTCCTTTCGATGCCTGCCGTGTCGCGTGGACGGAAGGTCGCGGCGACCGCGGTCGCCCCCGCGGCGGGGTGAA
>JAEWJG010000334.1 GCA_023386675.1 Actinomycetes bacterium | reverse complement strand
CACCGTGCACAGTGGCTTCCATCCTTCGGCCGAGTCCGCGGTGGCCGCTTGGCGGGAGTCGGTCGGGCAGGCCGCGGCGGGTGGGGCGGTCCTGACCGCGGTGGAGGACTCGGAGACGCTCGACGCCCTGCTACCGGGCGAGGTCGAGGGATTACGGATCGGCGGGGAGGACGAGGAGCAGTACGCCGAGTTCCTGCGCAGCCGGCGGCTCGGCGGGACGGCGCGGAAGGCGGTGCGCCAGGTGCGTGGGCCGGCTTTCGTACGGTTGACGGCCGCCGACGCCAAGGCGCAGTTCGCCCAGCGACTTCGGCAGCTCGATTATCACGGTGGGATCGTCGGCGAAGGGGACGACGCCGGTCCTGTCGGCCCCGACGAACTTGCCGAGGAACTGGCCGAGTCCTGGTCCCCGCGGGATCACCCCACGCTCTATCCGTTCTGCTCGCCGCACAAGGTCGCGGTGGCCGTGCTGCACCTGCGGAACTACTACAAGGAAGACTTCGCCGCCGAACTCGTCGCGCTGTTGCCCGAATGGATCCGCTTCCTGGCAGAGCACACCGCAACGCCGGCGGAGCTGACTGAGCGCTGCCTCACGTACGCGTCGGGCGAGCTCCAGTTTCCCGGAATCCTCGACGACCGAGGACGGTCGAATCCCATGGCACGGGTAGCCGAGTAACGGTGGCTACGGTCTTCCCGCGCGATCGGTTCGCGAGTCTTCTGGGCGAGGGTGCGACTCCGGGGTCATTCAGTGCGCGACGCACCGCCCGTCCCGACGGCCTTCGGCTGGAGGTCACCGGCGTCGGCCCGATCACCCTGCCCGTGCCGGTCCGGCAGGCGAAAGAGCTCTGCCTGATCAGTCGGCCGGCCCGGTTCGGCAAGGGCGAGCAGACGCTGCTGGATGCCAGAGTCCGGGATCGCGACGTTCGGTGTTGACGAGTTCGCCGTTCTGCACGCGACCTGCAGGCGGCAAATCGTCGTCGGCCCGCGGAGCAGGATGTCGCCGCCGAAGACCTTCCGGACCTGATCAGCGAGGCCTACAAGGCGGCGCACTGCGGTGAGCTTTCCGGCCCGGTATTACGCCGTTCGTCTTTGGCGTCGCCCACCTTCTTCGGCCGGAAGAGTGACGGGCCGCTACCCTGCACCCTCCGGCACGGAACCCTCAGCTTGCTGGATGAGAGCGCAGGTATTCAGTGAGCGCGGCACGAATGACATCGCTCGGCGTGGTGTCATGGCCGCGGGCTTTGCTGGCTTCCACGAAGTCGTCAAGTTCCGCGTTGAGTGTTACTGACAGCCGGAAACGGCGCACTGGTGAGGCCTGTCCCGGCTCATTCTGCACGTCAAGCGCCGGTCGGCCGGCACGAGCGGCGCGCAGCAGCGTCCGCCCGCTCTCGGCGGCGGCAGGGCCCGACTCCACCGTTGCGTCTGCATCAATCGTGGCCGTTTCGGCCCATCGCGCCGCTGCTTCGTAGTCGTCGGCAGTCGGCACCTGCTCGTCCGCGACGCGGGCGGCTTGCAGCAAGGCGCGCCCGCTGGCGGCGGCGACCTCGTCTCGCTCCACGGTGGGATCGTCCGGGTCAAAGGTTGCCTTCTCCGCCCACCGCGTCGCCGCCTCGTAGCCGTCGATCGGCAGGGGGGTGCTCGCCGCATGCGGTTCGGAGGTCATCGATAGCTCCTTCCGATCAGGTTGAGACTGCGCTCCTGGGCCTCCATGACATGGAAGACCGTGACCGTACTTCCCCGAACTTCGAGGAAGACCTCAAGCAACGTGTGATCCGTGAGGCTGCGTGGGCCGATGAACAGATGGGGTCGAATATTGGCCGGCGGCTGAGGATCTGTGAAGTGCTGGACGTGTCCCACCGCGTTCTCGATGGCGTACACCGCCTCGTCCGCGGTAAAGCCGTGCTTCCTGCACTTTCGGTGAACCGGACCGGCATGTCAATACTGTGGCACAAAATTATTTGCGTGCTACAGAGAAGGCCATATGATGTCATGCGGAGAGCTGGTCCGCTTTTGTTGGCATTCGAACGCAGCAGGTGGGAGCCTCATGACTGAGTTCCACGACTGGGACGGCATCCGTGCCGAGCTCGACGACGGTGACAGCGACGCGCTGGCCGCGGAGCGGGCGCGGACCGAGGCGTGGGTCAGCGCCTTCCACCTTGCCGAGGAACGCAAACGCCTTGGACTCACGCAGCGCCAGGTCGCCGATCTCATGGGTGTCACTCCCGGCCGGGTGAGCCAGATCGAGAACGGCGACTTGGACGTCAACGAAGTCGCCACCCTCAGCCGGTACGCGCAGGCGTTGGGCGCCCGGCTCCGCATCATCTTCGACTACGGCGACGATCTGCGGCAGATCGCTTGACAGCGCGGAGGGCACGGCAAGCACGCGGGCCCGTGGCGGCGCGCCGCCGTGGCTGATCACTACGACAGAGGAGGGTCGGTCGTGACCGAGGCTTCGAACTGGCGGGACGTGAAGGCAAGGGCTCGAGCCGCCGACCCGATCTGGGACGGCACCGAACGGGTCGCGCGCCGCCAGCAGATGCGAGAGCAGATGCTGGCATCGGCCAACCGTGCGGAACAGTTGCGTGACCTGCAGGCCGCAAATGACCGTCGGCTCGCGGAGCGGGATGTCCACGCCGAGGACCTTCCGGACCTGACCAGCGGGGCATACAAAGGCCCGCGAGAGTGAGCCTTCCTTCCCGGCCAGTGGCTACACCTCGCGCCTGCTCTCGGCGGCGGCAGGACCCAACTCCACCGTCTCGTCTGCATCAATCCGGCCGTCCGGCAACGCGAGCTCGTACGTCACATGGTGCGAGGGTCCGGGCGGGCTCCCCTCCTTCGATTTCGCAGAACTTCCGGTGATCCTGGTGTGTTGGTGCCGGCGAGCTCATCGAGCTACGCCCACCAGCCACTCGCGCAGCTGCGCGTCGTCGCTGAGCTCGATCACCTGGACCAGTGCCCAGTTGTTCCGGTGGTTCGGCGCATCCAGCAGGCGTTCCTGCCAGTCGTCGGCGTACTCCCGCAACGCCACGATCATCTCCTTGATCGCCTCGTCGAACGTCGCCGCGTCCGCGGCTATCGAAACCCCGGGCAGGAACACCGACCATCCGCTGTCCTCGGCCACCACCTGCGGCGGCGGCGGCAGGACACCGACGAGGGTGGCGCGCAGCCGCTCGGCGTCGACGACCGCGGCCTGGCCGGTCTCCCGTTGTACGGTCGCCACCCGGCCGCGGCGCGCGGCGTCGAGGAGGCCCTTGAAGTGCGCTCGAGCAGTTGAGTAGCTGTCGAAATGCGCGGCAACGGACATGAGATCCCCCAGACGTTCCTGACCAGCATGCGACGCGCTCGACGTACGTCAAGTACATGGCATACCTGGCCACTCCTCACCTACGGCCTTGGAGACACGCGCGCCAGGGCCTCGTCGATGTTGATAAAACGACTGCAAGGCCGTGT
>JAEWJG010000305.1 GCA_023386675.1 Actinomycetes bacterium | reverse complement strand
AGCAGATCGCGCGGGTCCGGCGTCATGGCAGGCCCGTCGTGGTGGTCAACTTCGACTCGCGGCTGACCGACTCGTGCCGCGTCCTGATCGACAACGAGCGGGCGGGCTACATCGCCGCAAAGCACCTCATCGACCTCGGTCGCACGCGCATCGCCTTCGTGGCCGCACGCGACGACTACCAGCCCGTGCACGACCGCCGCCGGGGTGCGCGCCGGGCCGTCGAGGAGGCGGGAGGAGCCGTCGAGCTGGTCGAGCTCGACACCGACGACCTCGACCCGCCCGGCGGCGCCGACGCGGGCCGCCAGCTGGCCGCGATGCCGGACGACGAGCGCCCGGATGCGGTGCTCGCGGTCACCGATCTGCTCGCCATGGCGATCATCAACGAACTCACCAGCGCCGGAATCCGCGTGCCGGAGGACGTCGCCGTGATGGGATGCGACCACAACTCGGCCGCGTGGGGAGGGGCCATCCCGCTCAGCTCCGTCGCCATGCAGGGAGAGGAGATGGGCCGCGCCGCGGTGGACCTCCTGCTGGGCGAGCTGCGGGACGAGCAGGACGGTCACGTCCATCGCCGGGTGCTGCTCGCGCCGCACCTGGTGGTGCGCGAGAGCACGGTGGGCCGCGAGCGCGTGGCGACGCCGGCCGTCTGAGCCTCAGGGCGATCGAGCGGCAGTGGACGTTCAGGCTGCCCTGTGTGGGGTCTTCGCTGGGTATCTCAGCGGACCACGATTCCGCTAGGGCGAGCAACCACAGCTCGCGGCTGGCGTCGTTTCTCGCGCGCGCCATGCGCTACTTGTGTCTGCAATACGGTCGCGTTCTGGCTCGGCTCCCGTGCGACCGCCGCGCTGGATCGTGCCTGTTACGCCGTCACTGTCGGTAGTGGGCCGAGGCAGTCGTTTAGGAGGTGTGGGAGGGGCGAGGGGTCCCCTCTGAGCGTTCAGTGCCAGACGATAGTGGCTTGGGTGAATGCTCCGTCGGGGGCGTGCCGACGTCGAACCAGTCGGTCTGCCATCCGTCGATACACGAGCCGTCGTAACTGGCCTCGCAGTGGGCGTAGCGGCGATCGCTGTCCTCGGAGCACGCGGTTCCCCGCGCGCCGTGTTTAGCGCAGTGGCCTCGGTTGAGGAGGGTGCGTTACTACGCACGGTTGTCTCCTGCGTGTTCGGGTTCTTCGCGGTGGGCTGTCCGCGCTACGTTGGTGCTCCGGGCGGGAGGGGACCATATGAATCAGACTGCGGTCGCCGTCTTGACGTTGGTCCTCGCGGCGTTGGCTGTGGTTGTTCCCGTCGCTATCGCGTGGCTGACCCGGAAGCGTGTGCGCCTACGGATCGAGTGGGCATCGCCCTACGACGCGCAGCCGGATGCGGTCGAGGGGGCTGTTCCGGGTGTCTGGTGTCGGATTTACAACGACGGTGACGTGACCGTGCACAAGCTAGAGGTTTGGCTTAGCAACCAGAAGCCCTATGGCGGCTACCCGCTCCAGCTCTACACGTGGCGTGAGCAACTGGCGCCCGGACCGGATCCCTGGGAAGTGCCTGTGCCAAGGCACCCCTGGTATTGGGACCAGGGTCACCATGCGCGCCATCTTTACGCTCACCCCGATGGGCTGGAGCTCCCCGAACAGATCACAGTGACCGTCGGGTATAAGCGCTTCCCGAGCCGCAAAATCCAGCACACCATCTGCTCTACCTCGCCGCACCCCTACGACTGAGCTACAACGGAGTTCGCTTGGAGGAGGTTTCGTCAGCCTGGCGTACGACAGCTCCGTTGCGTCGCGCCGTCCGCAGCAGCCAACGTCGACGCGGCGCTGCCGACGTCATCCGCTGGTGATGTTACTTGAACAATATCCATCGGTTTGACGGCTGTGCAGCCTCAGGCTCTGAAACGTTAAAAAGCCTTGTGGTGCACTCCTCCTGTGCTGTACCGTCACCGAGCATTAGAACGTTTAAATCGTTCTGACGGGCACGGGGATCGCCCGGCCGGAATTCTCGATGAAGAGGAGTTCAGATGACGAAACCGTTCACCGCACGACTGCGCCGGTGGGTCGTTCCCGCCGCCGCGGTCGGCCTGCTCGCCGGCGCGATCACCGCCGGCCCGGCGCTCGCCACGGGCTCGGCCACCGCCGTCCGCACGGACAAGGTACCCGCCGGCTGCCCCTGGATGGACACGGCGAAGTCTCCGCAGAAGCGCGCCCAGCTGCTGCTCGCAGCGAGCACCCTCGACCAGAAGCTGCGCTGGCTCGACGAGCAGGCGGCGAACAACCCGACGCAGACCACCTTCAACGGCGTGACCTACCCGGCCCAGGTGCCGTGCACACCGAAGGTCGTCTACTCCGACGGGCCTGACTACGTTCGCGGCGCGTCCGGGGTCACCGTCTTCCCCGCGCAGCTGTCGCTCGCATCGTCATTCGACACCGACCTCGCCTACGCCAAGGGCAGGGCGCAGGCGGATGAGGCGTTCCGCTCGGGCCTCAACGGCCTCCTCTCGCCGCAGATCACCTCGGCCCGCACCGTGCTGGATGGACGCATCACCGACTCGTTCGGCGAGGACCCGCTGCTCAGCGGCGACCTGGCTGCAGCGCAGACGTCCGGCATCCAGACCGGCAACAGGACCGAGCCGGTGATGTCGGTGCTCAAGCACTACATCGCCAACGAGCAGGAGCTCGACCGCCAGACCAGCTCCTCGAACGTCGACGGGAGGACGCTGCGTGAGACGTACGACCTGGCGTTCCAGATCGCGGTGCAGAAGAGCGACCCGGCGGGCGTCATGTGCTCGTACAACCAGGTCAACGGCGCCTACGCGTGCGAGAACCCCATCCTGAACAACCTGCTGAAGGCGGGCGGCTGGGACGGCTACGTGGTCTCCGACTTCTTCGCGGTCCACTCGACCGCGCCGTCGCTCAACGCGGGTCTCGACCAGGAGCTCAACCGGCCGATCTACTACACGCCGGCGAACATCAAGGCGGCCATCGACAACGGCTCGACCAGCATCGCCCAGGTCGACGCGGCAGCCTCGCGTGTGGTGACGTCGTACATCCGCACCGGACTGTTCGACCACGCGCTGCCGGCGACGCCGACCACGAGCGCGTCGAACGCTGCCAACAAGAGCGTCGCCGAGCAGATCGCCGAGCGCGGCTCCGTCCTGGTGCAGAACACCGACGGCGTCCTGCCGCTCACGAAGAAGACGAAGACGATCGCCATCATCGGGCCGACCGCCTCCAAGACCGCGACCGACGGCGTCAGCGCGGCGACCGTGTGCGCCATCCACAACTTCGGACCGGCGACCGCCTGCCCGAACGTGGTGGCGCCGCTCGACGCGATCACCGAGCGCGCGGCGAAGGCCGGAGCGACGGTGACGTTCGACAACGGATCCGACCCCGCCGCCGCGGCCGCCACCGCCGCCAAGGCAGACGTCGCGATCGTGTTCGGCTACGACGTGCAGGGCGAGGGCGCGGACCGCACCTCCCTCTCGCTCGACGGCAACGGGGATGCGCTGATCGCCGCCGTCGCGGCGGCCAACCCGAACACCGTGGCGGTGCTCGAGACCGGTTCGGCGACCGACATGCCGTGGCTGTCGTCGGTGAAGGGCGTCATCCAGGCCTGGTACCCCGGTGAGCAGGGCGGTACGGCGCTGGCCCGGCTGATCTACGGCGACGCCGACTTCACCGGCAAGCTGCCGATCACCTTCCCGAAGTCGCTCGCCGAGACGCCGACGAACACCCCGGCGCAGTACCCGGGGCTCGTGAACGGGCAGGTCACGCGCCCGGCCGGGGACAAGTCCATCCGGCAGGTGCAGTACAGCGAAGGTCTGGCCATCGGCTACAAGTGGTACCAGGCCAACGCGGTGGAGCCGCTCTTCCCGTTCGGCTACGGCCTCTCGTACGCCGGCTTCGACTACGGCAAGCTGCAGCTGGCGCCGGCCGTTCTCACCAAGGCGAACAAGACCCTGAAGGTGTCGTTCACGGTGACGAACACCGGAAAGTCCACCGGTACGACCACGCCGCAGGTGTACCTGACGCTCCCGGCCTCCACCGGCGAGCCCGGCTCCCGCCTGGTGTCGTTCGAGCCGGTCACGCTGCGCGCGGGTGAGAGCAAGCGGGTCACGGTGGCGATCGACCCGACCTCGGTCGACAAGCCGCTGTCGTACTACAGCACCGCTGCGAACGCCTGGACGACCGACCCCGGCACGTACCGCGTCGCGGTGGGCGACTCGTCGACGGCGTCGCTCGCGGCGACCTTCACGGTCGCGGGCTGACACGGCATCCCCGGAAGGCGGCGGCTCCCAGGCCCCCCCCGTCCCCCCGCCGCCCAGGAACCCCCGCGCCGGGGGCGGGCCGGCCCGCCGGAATCCGGCCATGACGCCCACCGTCACCGTGCAGTCGCCGCCGATGACGAGCGGCACGTCTCCGGACGCGACGACCGTGGCGACCGCGGCGGCGGTGCCCAGCGCCACCCGCACCACCTCGCCGATGTTCTGCCGGTCGAGGTGCGCCGGATCGGGTCTCCTTCGGAAGCCGGGGACGTCTCCGGCGTCTCGGACGCGGTGGCCCCGTGCGGTCAGCTCGCCGGCGAGCCCCGCGTTCCGGATCGCGGCCGGGGCGAGGTCCATCCCCGGCGTGTGCCCGCCTGCGCTCGACGGGACGCCGACGATGGTCCAGCTGATCGCGTCCCTCGTCACCGCCCCATGCTGTCAGGGGATCGCGCGTGCGGACAGGGGCGGAC